>CAZXYV010000215.1:0-3780 GCA_964645025.1 uncultured Dehalococcoidaceae bacterium
GAGTCCGAAAACACCTCCCGCCTTATGTGTCCTACCGCACCTTCCATAACTTCGTGGATAGATTGCAGCAGCAGGGGACGCCGCAACGCATTGACCGTAGCTATTGGAGCAGTATCTTATCCGGCAGCACCGGCCCGCAGCTCATGGCCGCCATGCGCTTTCTCGGACTGGTTGATGCTAACGGCAAACCAACCGAACGTCTCAAACTCCTGGTACCCGCCGAAGGCGACCGTAGGGTGCAGCTCATCCGCAGCGTAGCTACCGAGGCGTTTAGCTTTGTACTGAAAAGCAACCTCGACCTTAGCAGCGCCACCTATGCTCAACTCGAAGAATGCTTTCACAATACCTTTAATCTCACCGATGATGTGAGACGCAAATGCGTTAAATTCTTTATCGCCATGGCCGGCGATGCTGGCTTGCCCGTGTCCCCGCATATCACCCGGCATACCAGGTCGGCGCATAATGGTTCAGGGGCCAGGGCCAGTGTAAAAAGAACTAATCCAAATACCACTCAGTACCCCCTGATGCCACAAGGAAAATCAGTTCCACAAGCCAAGAAAGTTCCACAAGGTATGGAACAGTTACCAGAGAACCATGCTCTGCTTACTATGCTTATAGAAAAATTTCCTAATTTTGATCCATCATGGAACGATGAGCTAAAGATGAAGTGGATTACCACCTTCGATGAGCTGTTCAAAAAGATAATCTTCAAGGGGTGATATTGAGGCGGGAGCCTTAAAAATTCCGGCTACCTTAGGTGAAGATTGCTTACAGCAAATTAAAAGGTTGTATCTTATCCTGGATTTCTTGAGGCGTCATTATTCCACCCGAAACAACCATTTTAATGGCATCATCCACAGACATATTGGTACGAATGATATCCTTTTCTTTTACTATTTGCAAGAAACCGGAAGTGGGAGTGGGCGAGGTGGGTATAAGAACGTTAAGTAATTTTTCTCCGTTGGTAATCTTTAGTTCGTTAGTGACGAAACCGATGGCATACATTCCCTCCCTGGGGAACTCCACCAGCACCACCTGCATAAAACCGGTCTTATCTGGGGCGGTAAAGCTTTCCAGTATTTGCCGGATACCGCTGTAGAGGTACCGGAATATCGGTACCTTGGCCAGGAGAGATTCGCCGTAGCGGATTATCCTTTTACCGAGGATGTTTCTGGCGATCACGCCGGCCAGGTATATGAGCACTATCGTCACACCGAAGCCAACGCCGGGAATATTATGCCCGAAGATAGCACTGACCGCCGGCTGTAAAATATTATCGATGGAGTTGAAGAGCCAAACCAGTATCAGTACAGTGGCGCCGATAGGGACGATAACGAGAATACCGGCCACGAACTGCGCCCTCAGCTTCTTGGTCCAGCTTACTCTGGCTACCTTTTTTTCATTCATCTTAGCTTCTCCCCTATCCATTCAGATATGAGGTTCTTCTTGGGTGGCCGATTACATCGGCTTTGGCATTGACTGACCTTTGCCAGTTGAACCACAATTTTTTCCAGGTATTTTTCGGCTTTTACCTTGTTATGAGTTTCAATGGCTTTCAATTGTTCCATGGACATAATCTTTGCCACTTCTCTACCGTAGGGTATTGCAATGGTCTCGATGACTCGCATCAGCAATACGTCGGGGGTGGGCTCACTCCCGCTAATAACCCCAAGGGCAGAGTTCCACGGGCTTGCCCGTGGGTGAATGTGTGAGATGGCGATAGGAGGTAGTAGCTTATTCTCTAGCAAGCTGAATCTCTGGAAGCTCATCTGCTAATAGAACTACCTAAATGCCTGGCACACATCCTGGAGCTCGTACCATTAGAACAGGAACACAGACAGAACGAAGAAGGCGGTCAGCAACGCTACCCCATACCCAGCGGCTTATTCCCGACCGTCCGTGGGTGGCAATAATCACTAGGTCAACGTCGTTCTTACTGGCAAAGTCACCAAGGACCTCGGCGGCCTTACCATAGATTACATCGTCTTTGGCATTGATACCGACCTTTGCCAGTTGAGCCACAATTCCTTTCAGGTATTTTTTAGCTTCTACCTTGTTATGAGTTTCAAAGGCTTCCAATTGTTCCATGGATGCAATCTTTGCAACCTCTCTACCGTAGGGTATGGCAATGGGCTCAACGGCTCGCACTAGCAATACGACGGGCGTGGGCTCACTCCTTCTAACCACCGCTTCTAGGTGCGGCAATACACACTCAGCCAACTTTGAACCATCCAACGGAACCATGATCTTTTTGTACATTGTCTCTCGTTTCCTTTCTCTGCACCACTGTTAGTTCCTTCCCTACGCTAGTGACATTCTCCAGAACTATGCCTCGGGCTATTCCTTCCTTTCCACCTTTGGGGAAGGATTCTCTGAAGCTGGTGCTTTCTCTGCTTCCTTCTTAGGAAGAACGATGGAAAGTATCACAGAACCTACCAGGATTGCCACCACTACTCCTAAAGAAACTAACGCCGGTATAGGAAATATATCGCTGAGTAGCATCTTAACTCCCACAAAGGCAAGGACGATGCAGATACCGGTCGAAAGGTAACGGAAGAGGTAAAAAAGACCGGCGAGAGCAAAGAAAAGGGCCTGTAACCCTAAAATAGCAAATATATTAGAGGAATAAACAATAAGAGGGTCAAGTGTAACGGCTAATACTGCCGGAACTGAGTCGGTGGCGAACATGATGTCAAAGGCCTCAATCGCTATCACGGCAATTACGAGGGGCGTAGCAAAAAGCACTCCATTTATTCTCGTGAAAAACTTGGTGCCCTCATACTGGGGAGCGACACGTATGACTTTTCGGGCGAGCCGGACTAGAGGGTTCTTTTCCGGCTCAACCTCTTTTTCTTTTTGCGTTATCAGCTTGATGCTGGTGTAGACAAGGAAAGCCCCCAAGAGATAGATAAGAAAGTGAAATCTACTAATCAGCCCAATCCCGGCAAAGATGAATATTCCCCGGAAGAATATGGCGCCAAGAATACCCCAGAGTAAAGCTTTCCGCTGCGCCTCTCTGGGCACAGTAAAATAGGTGAAAAGTACCAAAAAGGCAAACAGGTTATCCACACTCAGGGAATACTCGATAAGATAGGCGGTGGTGAATAAAATCGCCTTGTCTTGTCCCAGATAGAAATACACGATGACATCAAAGACGATAGCCAAGGCGACCCAGTAACCAACCAGTTTCAGGGCCTCTTTAAGAGGAATAACATGAGCCTTACGGTTGAAGACAAATAGATCAAGGGTAATTGCCGCCACAAAGATAACTCCGAAGATTGGCCAGAGGTAGGTTTCGTTCATTACTCTCTTACCTTCGCTTTATTATAAATATATACCATATATATCACCGCTTTCTTTTCGTAATAAGTCATCATTGGAAATGGTCAATAAAATCCGCCAAGTTAAAAAGTATAGCATTTATTATTCAGGGGAAGCAAAAGTACGCCGGCTACGCATCTGCCCGCAGCCGGCATCAATGTCCTGTCCCCTCGGTTGGCGTACGGTGGCGTTAACGTGGTACCGCTTTAGTTCCCGCTCGAAAGCGAGAACAACTGGCGCCGGGGGCGGCTGGAAAGTCCGGTTGGACGTCTGATTAGCCGGGATAAGATTGACGTGGCAGTTCAAACCCCGGAGCAGCCGCGCCAGGGCGCCCGCCCGGGTGACCGAATCGTTGATACCTTTAAAGAGCACATATTCGAAGCTCACGCGGCGCCCCGTCGCCCGGAAATATTCCTTGCAGGCCGGGATAAGCTCTTCCAATGGATATTTCCGGTTTAT
>CAZXYV010000216.1:0-3765 GCA_964645025.1 uncultured Dehalococcoidaceae bacterium
GAATTCTGGCCTTGCGAGATAATGGGTAACCTGCACGATGCTCCAGACGATGTGAGGGCTAAGTTTGCGGAGATGTTTGACCTGCACGCAACCATACGTCTTGACGGATCCCGGAATGGTTATCATATTGATTTGTCGGCTAACATCCCTCTCGAAATGGAGGGTGATAAGCCCGGCGACTATGACATGGTGTTTAGATCATCGGCATCATTGTTCCGTTGTAGGTATATCTATACTGAAGGCAAAGGGTATACTTTGTCGAGGAAATAATCGTAATAACATCCTACGCTTTATACTGGAAGTAACCGCTTGGTAGGATGTGCAGATTAAAGCACTGTCCGAACGGGGAGATAGGGGAGAGTCGAACTCTACCTGGAACAATGATTAAGTGGCTTTGCATTCATCAGCTTCGGAAAATAAAAGTGAACCGATACTCACCAAGATCTTAAATTCTTCAAAGATAACAAAATATCTTGCTTGTTACCTTACCTAGTGAGGGTTAAAGTAACATCAGGAAATCTAGATTTTTTAGTGAGATACCGAAATGAATGCTTGTTACCTCTATCATGGCAATAAATGTCCATTTTAAAATAATGGGAGGTTGAAGGAAATATTCTCTTTTCTTTAGTACCATGCGTTGGCGGTATTACGGAGAAACACCCGCTCCGTGAAAAATCGCATATTGTTTTCGGTGTTGATAATCCAGAACTTCACGATTACCGCGTTACCCGCAGTGTATGCCGGATGTTCAATATTAGTCCATCTTACGGTGTTCTCGTTGGGCACATTCCAACTGGTCGCGCTGATTGAGTCCGGTGATGAATAGTCCGGAAAGACATCATACATATCAGGGTCATTGGTCAACCCCGAGAGGTCAGCGTGAATATCAAAGGGGGCGGTGGCGTTTTTCACCGTAACCGTTATCGTTGATTGAGTTTGGACGCTATCTCCCTCATCAATACTAATGTCCAGAATGCCGGGATAGTCCTGGCTGGTGTCAATGCTGGTACCCGTTACCGGCTCGGATTGAGTGCGGAACGTCACCAGCCCGGCATATAACGCATCGGCAGTCATGTCGCCGGCAGGGAATTTTATCTGCTCTACTTCGGTGCTGGTGATGATAATCTTGCCTTCATCAAGGTCAACCTCAGCGGTTGTCGCGGTGGGGTGCGTGTAAGTAATCTCCAGGTTGTCAACGTAAAAATAGTCTGAGGTTTGACCCATATTAGCTCTTAAGGCAATCCAGAACTGACTGGTAAGCGTATATGAGGATAAATCTATGTCAAAGAAATGGTATTGGTTATCGTCGTCCCCATTCACCCATGTGTGTACCGTGGTCCAATCCACATCGTTATCGCTTATCAGGCAATATGCTTCCTCACCGGATTCAAAGGAGTTGGCCTTGGCCCAGAACCGGAGGTGGGCACTAACCGCGCTGGAAAGGTCAACAGCCCGTTCTACGTAGCCGGTGCTACTTCGCAACCGCAGGTGGTAATTGCCTTGATACGGGGTGCCGGTAGTGACAATGCTGGCATCACCCTGATTAACCCAAGCGGCTAGCCAGCCGTGGCCACCGGTCCAGCCCCCGCTCTCAAAATTATCATTAGCTCTGGCTACGGCTGTGCCCTGGGTGCCTGTCCCGGCGAGGAGGCCTTCCCAGGCTTCCGGGTAGTCTGTATCGAGCGTGATTGTCACCGATTTAATATCGGTGCGGCTATATGATTGGGACAGGGGTCTTATCTCAATCGACTGCGTCTCCATAGATGAGAGCGAAGTTAAGCTCCCTAGCAAAACCGGAATATAAACCCCGTCGCTCGTGATTAGTGGTTGCTCATCAGCCGAGGCGCTTTCTCCCCCGTAGTCCCTGATTATTACCCCGTGTTCATAGACCAGCCTGGGGCGGTCAATACTCCCCTGGAACTCATAAATTACTCGGTTTGAGGTATAGTTCTGGGTAATCACCGGGTTCCCTAAGCCATCGATAGTATATACAATGCTGACCGATACGTTATCCGAGGTCAGCGAGCCAGCCACCCCGGCGCCCGGATTCGCCAGGAACATCCGGTTGGGATAGCGTACGCCCATCCGGAAAACGCTGGATTTTGGCGCTCCGGATAATGCCACATCTTCCACGTCTGATTTAAAGGTCATCATGTCATCATGGACCATGTTAAGGTGCTCGTATTCCACATCCTTATTCCAGTCAGGTACATGGTAAGCCTGTATCGTGCCCCACATCGCCGCCACGACCAGCAACATCAGCATGGCGCTAATCACCAAAGAGACCCCTCTTTCATCTTGCCACAGGCTCCGAATTCCGGTTCTCATCTTGGCCATGCCTCCCGGAGTACTTTCACCAGCCTGCCAAGTATATTCTCTTCCCGACTGCGGAATACGAAATCGGCAAACAATGCCACGATTCCCGCCAGGAAGACGGCATCCAGGATGCTTCCGCCGCCTACTGATACCAGTGTTGGCTTCCCCCAGTCATAGCTGGCCAGCTTGTGCAGGTTAAGGAGGTCGGCTCCAACCAGCACCCCGATGGTCGCTCCGGCATAGGCCAAGAGAGATGTATTTAATTTACTCAATCCTTTCATTCTCCGGAACATGAAGGCAATCCCCGACGCCAGAATCGGCGGAATAGTAAAAAGGAAGACTACCACCCCCAGCCCGGGCTGAATAAAGGCATAGAGATAGGTTACCGCTGTAATAATGACTGCCAGGAGGCAGAAATGCTTCCACGGGACACGTCTGGATGCCAGCATATTAAACGTAATTGTGATAGGGATGAAAAAACCCACGGCGTTGACCCCGATTACGATACGACCAAAATGAACTATGGGCACATCGAACACCTTTGCCGTAGCAAACACAGAGCCGAATACGCCACCGGTAAACCCATTAATAGTGCTGCCCACCACGGGCAGGGCGGCGAAACAGGCAAATAGCGGAAAGACCACCAGCAACATCACCTCTACCAGTGTGAATCCGGCTACATGAAGGTAGAGCCCCAGCAGTCCGGCCAGGATAAAAATAAATAGTATCAGGCTGAAAATAAGAAGGATAATGCCGAATTGTTCCGCCATCTGTTATCTCACTACGGCATGGTTAACTTACATCAGCAGGGCATAGGCAATAACCGCCACGATGATAAAGAAAACCGAGTGCTTGAGACCGGCAACCACCTTCCCTTCAGCCATCTTCCCGGTGACAATACCGGCAAAAAAGCCCTGTATCACCAGAGCATGGAAGAAAAGCATATTGTATTTAGCCAGATCTGCATCGGACACGGCAAACTTCCCCATTCCGCTCGGCAGGGCTGCGCCGGAAGTAACTTCGGACGCCTGCTGCATCATGGGCAGGAAGACGTAGCTCATAATCATTATCACCGCCAGGAAGACGAAGTAGCTGATGTAACAGACCATAAGGTATGGCTTGGTCTCTGAGTTTCTTCTCTTTTCCAGGGACTTTGTCTCCTCCACGTCGGTAGCGATGCCCTCCAGTATCTCGCCTAACTGGCCACCCATCCTGGATGCCTCGATGAGGGTGAAGACCGTTCTTCGGATAAGTGTCGTGGGATATTTTTTAGCGAAGTGAAGCAAAGCATCATCAAAAGAAACGCCCCATGAGATTGCATTATCCATCTGCTTGATAGCCCTGGTAAGCGCGCCATACTGCCCCCCCGCAGCCATGCTTATCGCCCCCTTTATAGTCATCCCCGATTTTACGGACAGGCTGATATCGCGCACCATGGCCGGAAACTCT
>CAZXYV010000217.1:0-3763 GCA_964645025.1 uncultured Dehalococcoidaceae bacterium
CTTTGCCTGGTGGAAGACGAACGCAACGGGGCTTTACTGGCTTCCTGCGTTGCCCCTATCTCGCCGGGGATGGTTATCAACACCCGCTCGCCGCGGGTGGTAGAACACCGTAAAAAAATCATCAAACTCATACTGGCCAGTCACCCCGATTCCTGCCTCGTCTGCGATAAGGGGAATCGCTGCCAACTCCGCAAACTGGCGGCGGAGATGGGTATCGGCCTCGTGGAATATCAGCGAATCCCCCAGACGGATGTCATCGAGGAGGTCAATCCGTTTATTGAACGTGACCTCTCCAAGTGTATCATGTGCGGTAAGTGTGTCAGGGCTGACCAGGAACTGGTCGTGGAAGGGGCAATCGACTATATCAATCGCGGCGCTGCCGTCAGGCCGGCGACATTGAACGATGTGCCTTTAGAGAAGTCAGAATGTACTTTCTGCGGAACCTGCGTCGCTATCTGCCCGACCGGGGCGCTCATGGAAAAGGAGAGTGCCTACACCGGAACGGCGCCGACCGCGGTGACGACGGTATGTCCCTATTGCGGCTGCGGCTGCACGCTTTCCCTGGGAGTCAAGGGCGGTAAAGTAATTAATTCCAGACCGTCCTCGGATGGGCTGGTTAACCGCGGTACCCTGTGTGTCCGCGGGAGCTACGGCTTAGATTTTATTCACAGTCCGGAGCGGTTACGCCGTCCCCAGGTCAAGGTTAACGGCCAGTTCCAGGAAGCCACCTGGGAAGAAGCCCTGTCCCGCGTTGCTGCCGACTTTAAGAAAATTAAGGAAGTCGGCGGCGCCGATGCCCTGGCTGTCTTTGGCTCATCCAGATGCACCAATGAAGAGAACTATTTGCTGCAAAGATTCGCGCGTAGCGTGCTGGGCACCAACAACGTGGATAACGGCAGCCGTCTTTACAGCGCGGCGAGCCGGGTGGGCCTGGGGGCGACGCTAGGCTACGCCGGTACGACCGGTTCCCTCGATACCCTGGAACGGTCGCAGGTTATCATGGTCATCGGCGCCGACCCGGAAATATCGGCGCCGGCGGTGGCCTACGCCATCAAGCGTGCGGCCAGGTTCAAAGGCGCCGAGCTTATCGTCATCGACCCCCGCCACACCCCGCTGGCACAGTTTGCCCATATCTGGCTCAAACCCCGTGTGGGTACCGATATCGCCCTGCTTAACGGACTGGCCAGGATAATTATTGATGAGCAAAAATTAGATGTAGAATTTGTGACCCGTATGACGGACAACTTCGCCAAATGGGCCGATGGCCTTAAAAAATATACACCGAACTTCGTGGAAGAACAAACCGGCATCCCCAGGAAGGACTTACAAAACGCCGCCCGTATTCTGGCTGGTGCTGAACAAGCCTCTATCGTCTACGGGAACGGGATTACCCAACAGGCTAACGGGACCGGTGCCGTTAGCGCCATCGCCAATCTTACCATGCTCACCGGCAATGCCAGGCGGGGGGGAATTTTTGCCCTGCAACGGGAGAACAATGCCCTTGGTGCCTGTGATATGGGTACCCTGCCTGGTTTTCTTCCCGGTTATCAAAGTATTGATGACGCTCAATACAGGAAAAAGTTTGAGGAACGCTGGCACGGCTCTTTGCCAGTTCGTACCGGTTTAACGGTGCTGGAAATGATGGAAGCAGCCAGAGCCGGAACGGTAAAGGGGATGTTCATCATGGGAGAAAACCCGTTAGCGAGTGTTCCTCAAACATCCATGGTTAAAAAAGCTCTGGAGACATTGGATTGTCTGGTGGTCACGGACATGTTCATGACGGAAACCGCCAGGCTGGCTTCGGTGGTATTACCGGCCGCCAGCTTCGCTGAAAAGGAAGGCACCTTTACCAATTTTGAGGGGAGGGTTCAGCCGGTACGGAAAGCCATCGAGCCTCTCGGTGGGAGCTTACCCGATGGTGAAATCATACTGAGACTGGCCGGGATGATGGGCTCCCCATTGCCTTACAAATCTCCACAGGAAGCACTGGACGAAATCGAAGCAATGGTCCCATTCTACCATCACGTTCCCCATATTGAAGCCGAGGCTATTAACGCTGACTGGGCTGAAGAGGAAAATAGCTCCTCCGGGAACAGGCGTTTACATAAAGGGCTCTTCCCCAGCGGTTTCGGGCGGTTCACCCCCGTGGAATTTACACCTCCGCCGGAAGCGGATAAGGACGGGTATCCTTTCACGCTGATGGTCGGCTCCAGCCGGTATCAGTTCGGCTCCGGCACGCGTAGTTCACATTCGGCGCGGCTGAATCGATTCGACTCCGGGGCTTTTCTGGGAATTAACGATGCTGATGCGGGAGAGTTGGGTATTAAAGATGGAGATAAAGTAAAAGTTCATTCAACGCAAGGAGGGTTACTGGCTACCGCCAGAATCAACCGCGCGCTGCCAAAGGGTATGCTTTACGCGCCAATATCTTTCCCCCGGAGTCCCGTCTATGAGCTGTTTGTTACGGTTCTTGACCGTCAGACTAAAGCTCCGGCGCTCAAATCGTGCGCGGTGAGGTTAGAGAGGGTTAACGAGAATGGCTAAACAGAAGAAAGCGCCCGCAGTCAACCTGAAACAGGTAGAGAGAATCATCGCCGGCTACCGGGGACAGAGGTGGGCTTTGATACCCCTGGCCCAGGAGATTCAGGAGAAGGTCGGCTATATCCCCCCCGAGGTTATACCGAGTATTGCCGGCGCCCTGGGGTTGTTTCCCAGCCAGGTTCAGGGGGTGGTGACCTTCTACTCCCAGCTTTATACGCATCCCCGGGGTAAAAATATCGTCAAGGTCTGCCGGGGCACGGCCTGCCACGTGCGCGGCGGCAAGTCTATCCTGAAGCTGGTCAGGCAGCACCTGGGCATTGAAGAAGGCCAGACGACCGAGGACATGGAATACACGCTGGAGACGGTCGCCTGCATCGGCGTCTGCGCGCTGGCGCCGAATATGATGGTTAACAAAGATACTTACGGCAATATGAATCCTAAGAAAGTGGCGCGATTGTTCGTCGGGAGGAAGAAGGAGTAATATGCCGCAGAAGCGTACGGTATTTGTCTGCCGGGGTACCGGATGCGTATCGGGGGGCAGCGATGCCGTCTATCAAGCCTTGAGGGCAGAACTGGTCAAACAAGGCTTGACCAAAGCCGAAGTTGACTTTTCCGGTTGTCACGGTTTTTGCCAGCAAGGTCCCAATGTCGTGGTGGACCCTGATGGCATTTTCTATACCCATGTCGAGGCCGAGGATGCGGCGGAAATCGTCGCTTCGCACCTCCGGGACTCTAAACCGGTGGAACGCCTTTTCTACCATGACCCGGTGAGCGGCCAGGCGGTACCTCATTATACTGATATCAAGTTCTACGGGGAGCAGCAGCGCGTCATCATGCGCAACTGCGGCCACATCAATCCTGAAAAAATTGACGACTATCTGGCCCGGGGAGGCTATCTGTCGCTGCAGAAAGTGCTCTCCACGATGAAGCCGAAAGAGGTCATCGACCTTATCAAGCGTTCCGGCCTGCGCGGGCGGGGTGGCGCCGGTTTCCCCACGGGTAACAAGTGGGAGTTCTGCCACAATGCGCCCGGCACTAAGAAGTACATGATCTGCAACGCCGATGAAGGCGACCCGGGCGCCTTCATGGACCGCTCTATCCTGGAAGCCGACCCTCACGCCGTCCTGGAAGGGCTGGCCATCGCCGCCTATGCCATCGGTGCCGGCGAAGGCTATATCTATGTCCGCGCCGAGTACCCCCTGGCTGTACAACGCCTGTATAC
>CAZXYV010000218.1:0-3739 GCA_964645025.1 uncultured Dehalococcoidaceae bacterium
TGCAGTTGGTAAAATCAAAAGTCAGGGCAATTGCGATAATGATGATTATGAATAATAGATTTGAATCCATGTTTATCCAACCACAAGACTACTATAATTTATTTGTCTAATTATTATAAAATTAAAAGAGCTCCAATCTATAAAAAAACCGTTGTGTCATGGCAAGACTCTGTTCATTATTAGCCAGCAGATATTTTAAAAAAGGGGAGCAGTAATGCTACCCTTCCGACTCATAATTACGGTTAATTATTTCCACTACCATTGAACGAACCTGGGCGACGGCCGTGCCGGTGGCCAGGCCACCGGCGATATTAAGCACGGCGGCCATCACCACAGCCTTGGATGGCGAAAGGACGCGCGTCGAAACTACCGTAGCGATAGCGTTAGGGGCATCCGTCCAGCCGTTGACGAATTCGGCGGCCAGAACCAGAAATAAGGTCACAACAAGAAGAAAACTGACGTCAGGCATGCTTGAGGGCTACCCCTTCGAGGACGTCGGCTACATCCTCGCACCTGTCCGTGGCGGTTTCTAAGTGTTCGTAAATTTCCCGCCATTTAATAATCTGGGCGATATCCGCCGTATTATCAAAAAGCTCGCCGATGGCGGCGCGGTAGATGCGGTCGGCGACATTTTCCAGCCGGTTCATCTCCACGCACCGCTCCAGTATTGTCTTGAAATCGGAACGTTTCCTTAACCCGGCCACGGCCTTCTCCATTTCCGCTGCCCCCTGGACGATGACATCGGCCAGTTCCTGGGCTCGCTTGGTCGGGCCGGTTATTTTATAGATGAACATCGAGTCGGCCGAGGCATGGATAAAGTCGATGATGTCATCCATGGTATGGGCCAGCAGGGCGATATCCTCCCGGTCGAAAGGCGTCACGAAGGTGCGGTGCAACAGGGAAATAATCTGGTGGGTAATGGTGTCACCGCGGTGCTCCATCTCGGTTATCTCCGCCACCCGGCTATCGATAAACTGCCAGGAATCGAGCATCTCCTTGAGCACCCTGGCCGCTTCTAAAATATTCTTCGCGCTTTCCTCGAAGAGGTCAAAAAACTTGTGTTCACGGGGCATAAAATTAAACCTGACCATATCCGTATCTCCTTTAAAGGGGAAAATCGTGGGTCATCCGGTGAAGACCATGAAACAGTGAAGGATATGAAGCGCAATCTGCAAAGGAATATGAAACGGTGAATTGATAATACCTGGAAAAATGCCCCAGCTTAACGGGCAAACTCATATTCCTTTTTCCACCCCGGGATTTTTCTCATAGACCAGAATGAGTTTATTAGAGATGGGTAGAAATGTCAAGGAAAAGGCAGGTCTGGTTGGCGGGTTGAGGAAAAATAAAAATAGAGACTGGTGCCCTTTTTAAACTCCCCACGATGTATTTATTCCTCCGCCTCCGGCTGGTCATCGGCCGGCCCGGCCTCTTCTCCCGCCTGGCCCTGCTTTTGAAACCACGACTTCAGACGGTTGAGCACCTGTTTTTCGTACCCGAAATTACCCGGAGTATAAAATCGCTTGCCTTTAAGGGACTCGGGCAGGTGCTCCTGCGCCACAATGTGGTCGGGGTAATCATGGGCGTATTTATAGTCTTTGCCATAGCCCATATCTTTCATCAGGGGCGTCACCGGGTTGCGCAGGTGCAAAGGCACCGACTCGCTCGCCCCGTCTTTGATTTCCTTCTGGACGCGCGTGTAGGCTTCGTAGAGGGAGTTACTCTTGGGGGCGGTGGCCAGGTAGACCGCCGCCTCGGCCAGGGCCAGGTTGCCCTCCGGCATGCCGATGAAGTGGACGGCCTGCTGGGCGGCCATGGCAATCACCAGCGCCTGGGGGTCGGCCAGGCCGATGTCCTCCGAGGCGAAGCGTATCATGCGGCGGGCGATGTATAAGGGGTCTTCCCCCGCTTCCAGCATCATGGCCAGCCAGTAAATCGAGCCGTCCGGGTCGGAGTCCCGCATCGATTTATGCAGCGCGGAAATAAGGTCGTAGTGCTGGTCCCCGGCCCTATCGTAGAGCACGGCGCGTTTTTGCAGGGCATCTTCGATGATAGGGAGCTGGATAAGGCGCTTGCCTCCGGCATCGGGCGGGGTATTCTGGGCGGCTATCTCCAGGGTGTTGAGGGCGATGCGGGCGTCGTTGTTGGCAGTGGCGATAAGATGTTGCATCGCCTCCGGGGAAATCTCGACGTTCAAATCGCCGATGCCCTGGAGCTTGTCCTTGATTGCCCGGAGTAGCAGCACCTGGATTTCAGGCGCGGTGAGGGGCTTAAGCGGCACGACGCGGGTGCGGGAAAGCAGGGGCGAGGTGACCTCGAAGGAGGGGTTTTCCGTGGTCGCCCCGATGAGGATGACGGTGCCGTCTTCGACATAGGGGAGGACGGCATCCTGCTGGGTCTTGTTGAAGCGGTGAATTTCATCGATAAAGAGGATGGTCTTTTGGGCGTGTACCTTGTGCCGTTCCGCGGCCTGCGCGATTATCCGCCGCAGGTCGGCGACGGTGGCGCTGACGGCGCTGACAGGGGCGAAAAAGGCGCCGGTGCTGGCGGCGATGATATAGGCCAGGGTGGTCTTGCCGCAGCCGGGCGGCCCCCAGAAAATCATCGAAGGGATATGGTCGGCCTCAATGGCGCGGCGCAGCACCCGCCCCTTGCCGATTAAGTGCTCCTGCCCGACGAAACCGTTGAGGTTGGTGGTCCGCATACGGGTGGCCAGCGGGGCGCCCTGCAACTGCTGCTGGTCGGCCTGTTTTTCAAACATGTCCATGCTCATAATATACCTGCCCGGGTCTGCCTCTTCCTTAATTTACTCCAAATCCCTGATTTTATCCACCTTACCCCCTGTGTCCCCCTCAAAGCTAAAACAGGTCTTTCACACCATTATAGGTGTCTTCCGAGCGCCGGGCGATTTTACCGACAATGATCGTCCGGTCTTTATCCGAGATTTTAAAGATAATACGCCAATCCCCGATACGGGCCCGGTAAATGTGTCCCGCAAGTTTTTTAACCCCGTGTGAGCGTGGATTATGGCCAAGCTCCAGTATTTTGGCGCAAATCCTATCAAAATCCCCGCCACGGACTATTTTATCTAATTGACGCCGCGCCCTGTTTTGAAGCTCGATGCGATACATTCACTTTTTTCTGCCGAAGGTATTCATTGAACTCTATGGCCGTCTCCGGGTGAGCCTCGTATTCTGCCAGTGCTTCCTCCATATCCCGTATATCCTCGATGTCTTCACCATAGACCGCCTCGACGGCTTTCCTGATTAATTCAGCAATCGAGGTGTTGGCCTCGAAGGCGAGCTTCCGCAGTCCCTGATGGGTCTCGTCAGGCAGGTAAATCATGGTTCTTTTCATTAAGCGCTCCTGAAACGGGTTTTTATACATTATAGCATATATATGCCATTATGACAATATGTCATTGCGAGGAGTGAAACGACACGCAAGTGTGGCAAGCTCTAATTTGAATTAAGACAGTGATTGAGATTGCCGCGCCTCCGCCTACGCTAGAGCTACGGCGGATGGCTCGCAATGACACTTTATTTTTTCCTCACCCCCTGTGTCCCTTCAGGGAGAGCCCTTCACTTCGTGGTGACCTCAGTGGAACCAGGGTGAACCCCCTCTACTGGCGAGGCGTTTCGCAGGAGAGGAGGAGGTTAAGGAAGAGGGGCTGCGCCCCTCTCCGCAAGCTACTTCCCTGGAGCAGGCTTGTTCTTTTTACTTAAGTTCTGGTGGTCTG
>CAZXYV010000219.1:0-3732 GCA_964645025.1 uncultured Dehalococcoidaceae bacterium
CGATGAACTTGACATCCTTTTCATCATAAAAAGCGTGGAAAAGCCCGATGCTGTTACTGCCGCCGCCGACGCAGGCCACCAGGTAGTCGGGCAGCCGTAAATATTGTTGTATCATTTGCTCTAACGCTTCCTGCCCGATAATCGCCTGGAAGTCGCGCACCATCATGGGGTAGGGGTGCGGTCCGACCACCGAGCCGAGCAGATAGTGGGTATTGCCCACGTTGCTGACCCAGTCGCGGATGGCCTCATTAATGGCGTCTTTAAGAGTACAACTGCCCGAAGTCACCGGGCGCACCTCGGCGCCGGTGAGCTTCATACGGTTGACGTTGGGCGCCTGGCGGCGTATGTCCTCCGACCCCATGTAGATGATGCACTCCAGCCCCAGCATGGCGCAGACAGAAGCCACGGCCACCCCGTGCTGGCCGGCCCCGGTCTCGGCGATGATACGCTTCTTGCCCATACGCCGGGCAAGTAAACCCTGTCCCAGGGCGTTATTAATCTTGTGAGCGCCGGTATGAGCCAGGTCTTCGCGCTTGAGCAATATCGTGGCCCCGCCCATCTTTACCGATAGCTGCCGGGCGCAGTAGAGGGGGGTTGGTCGCCCGATATAGTCGCGGCAGAGGCGTTTGAACTCCTCATGGAAAGCCTCGTCGGCCAGGGCTTCGGCGTAGGCGTGCTCCATCTCGTCCAGCGCCGGCATGAGCGTCTCCGGTACGAACTTGCCGCCATACTCCCCGAAGTAGCCCCTTTTATCCGGCAACAATTTTCTTCCCTCCTAATAAGTCCCTGTAGTCGAAGTGCATGGCCTCCCGTACCAGACGAATAGTCTCCTTACTCTCTTTAAGAGTTCTGGCATTACCCTCGCGTAGGGCTTCCTTGATAATCAATGGTCTTGATTCGTAGAAAGCCCTTTTTTCTCGTATCGGGTCGAGAAATGCGTTGATTTTTTCGGCCGTGTTTTTCTTGCAAGCGACACACCCGATACTACCTTGCTGACAGCGTTTTTTAATATCATGGGCTTCGGCTTTATTAAACGCGAGGTGGTATTTGTAAATGTTGCATATATCCGGATGACCCTTGTCATTTGCTCTTATTCGGGCTGGGTCGGTGATAGCCAAATTAATCTTTTGTCTTACTTCCGCGGCGATATCGTTTAGATATATCGCATTATCCTGGCTTTTACTCATCTTCTGTCCATCGAGGCCGGGTAATCTGGCTACTTCACCTATCAAGGCTTCGGGTATGGGAAAGACCTCCCCAAAAATCCCGTTAAACGTACGTGCAATTTCCCTGGTTTGTTCGACATGAGGTAAATTGTCGTCTCCCACAGGCACAAGGTGCGACCGGACGATGAGAATGTCCGCCGCTTGCGAAATAGGATAGCCGAGAAATCCGTAGCTCATGGCATGCTGACCGGAGGTTTTGAACTCCTCTTTGACGGTAGGGTTTCGCTGCAATCTAGCCATAGTTACCATCATCGAAAAATACATCGTTAGTTCGGCGATTTCTGGAATTTGTGATTGGATAAAGAAGGTGCTCTTTTCCGGGTCTAATCCTATCGAAAGCCAGTCCAGCAGTACCTGTTGAACACAATACTCCGTGTGTTCCGTCTCTTTCAAATGGTCGGTGAGGAATTGATAGTCGGCGATAATGAAAAAGCAGTCGTACTCTTCCTGAAGTTTGACACGGTTTTCCAGTGAGCCTACATAGTGCCCGATATGCAGCGGCCCGGTTGGCCTATCGCCTGTTAAAATCCTCTTTTTCACTTCCTTAACCTTTACTATCGGCGTCCCTCACGGCTTTAATGAATTTCTTTATTTTCTTCACGTCTTTTTCACCTTCGGTTTCCACCCCCGAGGAAACATCCACTCCCCAGGGCCTGACGGTTTTAATCGCCACGGCCACGTTCTCCGGGGTCAGGCCGCCGGCGATAATGACCTTAAACTTTTTAGCTATAGAGCCCGCCACGTCCCAGTCTAACTGCAGTCCTGTCCCGCCGTATCTCTCTCTATCGTAGGAGTCGAGGAGGAACAGGTGTTTCTGGCCGGAGAGAATCTTGCTCCAGGCCGCCAGGTCAAGACAGACCTGCTCCGCCTGATAGTTCCGGCTTACCCGCATCACCTTGATAATGGCATGAGTAATCTCCCGGCAGTATGCCATGTTTTCATCGCCGCTCAGCTGCACCCGGTCCAGACTGCAAAATTCGGCAATTCTGTTGACGACGTGGACGGGCGTATTGACGAACACGCCGACAACCTCAGGGACAGGTTTCTGGCCCTTTTTTAACGCCGCCACGATTTTATTGGCTTGAAAGGGTGTTATCTGGCGCGGGCTACGCGTAAAAACCAGCCCGATGAAGTCGGCCCCGGCTTCAGCCGCAGCCAGGGCATGTACTTCGCTCTTGATACCGCAAATCTTGACCCTCGTCATGATAACAGTTCCTTTATCCTGGCGGGGATATCTTGAGCTGTCACCAGTGCTTCGCCCACCAGGGCGGCATTTATACCCCACGTTTTAAGCCTATGGATATCGTCATGGCTATTGATACCGCTCTCGCTGACTACTATTTTACCGTCGGGCACAAGCGGGCGCAGCCGGTGGGTGGTCTCGATATCTACTTTAAAGGTTTTCAGGTCACGGTTGTTGATGCCGATGATTGCCGCGCCGCTATGAAGGGCTTTCTCTATCTCGCGTTCATCGTGTACCTCCACCAGGCAGGCCATTCCCAGACTTTGACTCAACCCGAGCAAATTACGAAGCTGCTCCGCGCTGAGGATGGCCGCTATCAGGAGCAGGGCATCGGCGCCGGAGGCGGCGGACTCATAGACCTGGTACTCATCGAAAATAAAGTCCTTGCGTAACAATGGCAGGCTTACTTTATCCCTGATGGCTGCCAGGTATTCCAGTCTGCCCTGGAAGTGGGCGACCTCGGTCAGCACCGAGATAGCGGCAACACCGCAACGCGCGTAAGTCAAAGACAGCTCCAGGGGGTCGAAATCCTTGACCAGCACCCCGCGGGAAGGCGAGGCCTTCTTTATCTCGGCGATAAGTTTGATATTGTCACCCCGGAGCGCGGCGGCGAAGTCACGGGGCGCTTTCCTTGTAGCAAGGCGCTCCTTGAGGGCGGCGAGGGGCAGGCTACGCTTATTCCCCGCCACCTCCCGTTTCTTTTTACTGACAATTTTATCCAGAATCGATGCTGCCATATTTACCCCAAACGCTGGCTAAGCTCTACCAACTTATTAAGTTTATCTCCGGCCCGGCCGCTATCGATAGATTCCTCGGCCAGGCGCGCCGCTTCTTTAAGGTAGACGGTAACATCGCCGGCAACGAGCGCCGCGGCGGCGTTAATCACGACGGCCTGCCGCAGGGCGCCTTTAGCGCCTTCCAGGATGCGGCGCAGGACAGCAGCGTTTTCCGCCGGCGTGCCGCCCTGAATCTCGGACTTTTTTGCCTTCCTGAACCCGAAGCTTTCCGGGGATATTCTGTAAGGAGTCGAAACTTTATCTCCGGTGACGTCCCAGACCAGCGACTTACCGCTTATCGAAATTTCGTCGAGGCCGTCAAGGCCGTGTACCACCAGCGCGTGTTTCGTGCCCAGGCGGTAAAGGACGGCGGCAATCTTGTGGCCGAGCTCTTCACTGGCGACGCCGAGCAGCATGTGCTCTACCCGCGCTGGATTGGTCAGCGGGCCGAGGATATTGAACACGGTGCGGATGCCGATTTCTTTGC
>CAZXYV010000220.1:0-3727 GCA_964645025.1 uncultured Dehalococcoidaceae bacterium
GCGCATGTCATCGTCATCGAGGTGGAGCCGGTCCGCGCCCTGGAGGCCGTCATGGAAGGCTACCAGGTGATGCCCCTGCTGGAGGCCGCCAAAATCGGTGATATTTTCATTACCGTCACCGGCGATAAAAGCATCATCGATAAAGCCCATTTCCAGGTGATGAAGGATGGCGCTATCCTGGCCAACAGCGGCCATTTCGATGTGGAAATTAATATCCCGGTCCTGGAGAGCCTGTCCAAGAAGAAACGCACCATCCGGACCTTTGTCGAAGAATACACCCTTAAAGACGGGCGCTGCCTTTTCCTGCTGGGTGAGGGTCGGCTGATAAACCTGGCGGCGGCGGAGGGCCACCCGGCCAGCGTCATGGACATGAGCTTCGCCGACCAGGCGCTGTGCATGGAGTACCTGGTGAAGAATAAAGGGAAGCTGGAAATTAAAGTCCATACCGTACCCGAGGAAATCGATAAAGAGGTGGCCAGATTGAAGCTAAAAGCGATGGGCGTGGCTATCGATACTCTGACCGCCGAGCAGAAGAAATATTTATCGAGCTGGGAAGAAGGAACCTAAAAAATAACAGGCTACAAATAGATATAAACGGACGATGTTAAATCAAAAATCAAATCTCAAAAATCAAAACCACAACTCAAAGGTAAAAAATGAGTTCAGAGAGCGGTGTTATAACTACTCTATAACTGTCATTAAGCTTATTAAGAATTTACCTGAAAAACGAGTATATTGGACCATATCTGACCAACTTTTACGTTCTGCTACAAGCATTGGCGCGAACATCGTCGAAGCTAAATCCGCCAGTTCAAAAAAGGACTACATCAAGTTTTATGAGATTGCGCTTAAATCGGCCAATGAGACTAAATACTGGCTGGGACTATTAAGAGATGCTCTTGAAGCGGATAAAATTGAAATAAATAAGTTATTGAAAGAAACCGGAGAGATAGCTAAAATATTAGCCGCCAGTCTCCTAACTATGAAAGGCAAGAAACAGATTTGATTTTTAAGTTTTGAGTTTTATCTAGGAAATAGTTGACTCTCTGCATAGCCGAGAGGTTTGTGAAATAAGAAGATTTTACGGAGGGGGAATAATGCCAAATAGTTTTTCAAGCTCACCGAATTACCTGTTCACCTCGGAGTCCGTTACCGAAGGGCACCCGGATAAAATCTGTGACCAGGTGGCGGACGCTATCCTGGATGCAATCATGGAAAAAGACCCTTACGGCCGGGTAGCCTGCGAGGTCGCCACGACCACCGGACTGGTGATTGTCCTGGGTGAGATTACCACTAACTGCTATGTTGAAGTAGCGCAGCTGGTGAAAAATGTCATCCGGGACATCGGTTACACGCGTCCGGAATATGGCTTCGACCACCAGTCCGTCGGTGTGATGGTATCCATTAAGGAGCAGTCTAAAGATATCGACATGGGGGTGAGCAAATCGCTGGAAGCCAAAGAAACTAAAGGCATCAGCCACCTGGACGAAATCGGCGCCGGCGACCAGGGCATGATGGTCGGCTTCGCCTGTAACGAGACCCCGGAGCTCATGCCCCTCACCGTTTCGCTGGCCCACCAACTCTGCCGCCGCCTCGCCCAGGTGAGGAAAGAAAAGAAACTCAAGTACCTCCGCCCCGATGGTAAGTCCCAGGTGACGGTGGAGTACAATAAGGGTGTCCCCAAACGCGTGGATAACGTCGTCATCGGGGCGCAGCATGACCCGGATGTCACCCACGCTCAAATCGAGAAAGACATCATCGAACACGTTATTAAAGCGGTCGTCCCCGCCACGCTTTTAGATAAAAAGACGAAGTACTTTGTTAATGCCACCGGCCGGTTCGTCATCGGCGGTCCCGTGTCCGATACGGGCTGCACCGGGCGCAAGATAATCGTGGATACTTACGGCGGCGTCGCCCGGCACGGCGGCGGCTCTTTCTCCGGCAAAGACCCGACCAAGGTCGACCGCTCGGCGTCTTATATGGCGCGCTACATCGCCAAGAACGTGGTGGCCGCGGGCCTGGCCGACCGCCTCGAAATGCAGGTAGCCTATGTCATCGGCAAGGCGCACCCGCTCTCCGTTTCCATCGAGACTTTCGATACCGGCAAGGTTCAAAATAAGGTCATCGAAGGCCTGATTAACAAGCACTTCGACCTGCGCCCCGGGGCGATTATCGATGCCCTCGACCTGCGCCGGCCCATCTACCGCCAGACGGCCGCCTACGGGCACTTTGGCCGCACCGACCTCGACCTGCCCTGGGAAAAGACAGATAAAGCCTCAATCTTGAGGAAAGAGGGACTGGGGAAGTAGGGGATTATTAGAAACTATTCTACTAAAATCACCAATGGTAGTAATAAGGTATTAATTTTATCTCATAGAAAAATATAAATTAAAGAAGAGTGTTGGAAATAGGGTAGAGAAAAGAATGGGGGTGTTCCTATGCCGCATCAGCTCTCGGAAGAAGAAATCTACCAGGTAGCCCGGAAACGCGTCGAGGAGAAAAAGGGATTTTACACACACCTAGTCACTTATGTCGTCGTCAACGCTATGTTGATTATCATCTGGGCGCTGACCGGCCATGGTTATCCCTGGTTTGTCTGGCCACTGGCTGGCTGGGGCGTCGGTATCATTTTTCACTTCTTGGGCGTTTTCGCTTTTAATAAAGGCACGGCCTGGGAAAGCCAGGAAGTAGAAAAAGAGGCCGAGAGGCTGCGGAAAGCGGGGCAGGGTAAATAGGGGCGTTTAAGAGGGGCGCAGCCCCTCTTCTTAAAGTTATATAGTCATTGCGAGGAGCGTAGCGACGTGGCAATCTCTATCGTAGCACAAGTATATCAATGGGATTGCCACGCCTCCGCCTGCAGCGGATGGCTCGCAATGACAAAGGGTAAATAAGAGGTATAAAGTGAAAAAAGATAATCCCATCAAGTTCGGCACGGACGGCTGGCGCGGCATTATCGCCGAGGACTTTACCTTTGAAAACGTCCGCTACTGCGCCCAGGGCGTGGCCGATTATCTCCAGCAGGCCAAAATCGCCGGACGCGGCATCGTTATCGGCTATGACACCCGCTTCGATTCCGAGGACTTCGCCGCGGCCGCCGCTGAAGTGATTGCCGCTTGCGGCATTAAAGTCTATCTTACCCCTAAAGTCACGCCGACGCCCGTGATAAGCTATGGCGTCCTGGCTAAAAAGGCCGGCGGCGCCATCATCATCACCGCCAGCCATAACCCCGGCATCTGGAACGGCTTTAAATACAAAGACGAGCATGGCTCCAGCGCCGCCGATGAAATAACCTCGAAAATTGTCGCCTTCATTTCTAAAGCCTATAACGCCGGTAAGGTTAACCGGCTGCCTCTGGCGGATGCTAAAAAGCAGGGACTTGTCATCGATACCGACCTTGACCCGGTCTATTTCGAGCAGATTGGCCGGCTCATCGACCTGGACGGGCTGCGGAAGACCAATCTGAAGCTGGTCATCGACCCCATGTACGGCGCCGGGGCCGGCTACTTAAGAAAATTTCTGGGCGGCGGCACCACGGCACTTACCGAGATAAACAGCGAGCGGAACCCCCTTTTTCCCGGTATCCGGCCGGAGCCTATCATGCCCCATCTCGAAAGGCTGTCGGCGGCCGTAACGCAACAAAAGGCCAGTGTCGGCCTGGCTACCGACGGCGACGCCGACCGCATGGGCATCGTCGATGAAAAAGGCAACTTTATTACCCAGCTACAGG
>CAZXYV010000221.1:0-3724 GCA_964645025.1 uncultured Dehalococcoidaceae bacterium
TTTACGGAGATATATTGAGGCCAGAGCTTGAGCCATTGTCGCTGGAACCTGCTGCCTCCCGTTAAAGTCCTTCCACCTGTGGCTTCAGCCCGAGTCAGCCCGAGGGCGAGAAGCGGCGGCGAGCCAGAAGGCTCGGCCTGAAGGCTGTGGCTGCCGCCCTGCCCGGTCACCAGCCTGTCCACGACCACCTCGATGGAGTGTTTCTTGAATTTATCGAGCTTGATTTCATCCGAGAGGTCATGGACTTTTCCATCCACCCGGACGCGGGCGTAACCCTGCTTGCGCAGGTCTTCGAAAACCGCCTGGTATTCGCCCTTACGGTCCTTGACCACGGGCGCCAGAATCATGATGCGGCTGCCTTCCTTCAGGCCCTGGACGGCATCGACAATCTGCTGCACCGTCTGCGCGGTAATCTCGCGCCCGCACTGCGGACAGTGGGGATGCCCCACCCGGGCGAAGAGCAGCCGGAGATAATCATAGATTTCCGTCACCGTGCCGACCGTCGAGCGCGGGTTCTTGCTCGGCCCTTTCTGGTCAATAGAGATGGCCGGGCTTAACCCCTCGACATAGTCGACATCCGGCTTCTCCATCCGTCCCAGGAACTGGCGGGCATAGGCGGAGAGCGATTCGACATAGCGGCGCTGCCCCTCGGCATAGATGGTGTCGAAAGCCAGCGAGCTCTTGCCCGAACCGGAAACGCCGGTAATGACCACCAGCTTATTCCGGGGGATAATGACATCGATATTTTTTAGATTGTGCTCGCGGGCGCCTTTGACGATGATGGCATCGGACGGCATGGTGAAAACACCTCTAGAAATTATTTTACCACGACATCCAATTGAAACACAAGTTCTAATTAATAAGTAACGAGGGTAAATACAATTGTACTCTAATAGGACAAACTGCTATACTATCCATAATACCAGATAATACGTTATATAAATTAAATCATGAATATTAGCCCCCGCGTGAATTCAGACAGGCATGGACAGCTGCCCAGGGTAGTGGTCACCGGTATGGGCGCGGTCAGCCCGGTAGGTCTCAATACCGCCGATATGTGGGCGTCCCTGGTCGCCGGAAAGTCCGGGGTGGACTATATCACCAGCTTCGATACCACCGACTTCGACACCAAGATAGCCGCCGAGGTCAGGGGCTTCGATGCCAGCCAGTACGTCAGCCGGAAGCAGGCGCAGCGGATGGACCGTTTTACCCAGTTCGCCGTGGCCGCTACCCTCCAGGCGATGGAGTCCGCAAAGCTGACCATCAGTCCCGCTATCGCCCCGGAATGCGGGGTTATCATCGGCAACAGCGTCTGCGGCCTGCTTTCTATCTCCGGAGAGTGGAAGGTGCTGACAGAAAAAGGTCCGAGCCGGGTCAGTCCTATCCTCGCCCCTACCATGACCGGAGACTCTGCTTCCGTGCAGGTTTCCCTGCTGACGGGCGCGATGGGGCCCAACTACGCCCCTTCGGCGGCCTGTTCCAGCGGTAGTGACGCCATCGGGCAGGCTTACGATACAATCCGCCTGGGCAATGCCAAAATTATGATCGCCGGCGGTACGGAAGCCCCTCTGATGCCCATCGTCATCGCGGCCTTCAGCAACATCAGGGCGCTCGCCGCTAAAAACGACAACCCTAAAGAAGCCTGCCGTCCCTTCGACGCGAAAAGGAATGGGTTCGTGATGGGAGAGGGAGCGGCGATAATGATACTGGAAGAAGAGAGCTATGCCCTGGAGCGCGGCGCCCCCATCATCGCCGAACTTGTCGGTTACGGAGCGACCAGTGACGCCTTCCACCTTATCCAGCCCTCACCGGACGGCGCCAGCGCCGCCCGGGCGGTCAGGCTGGCCCTGGAGAGAGGTGGTATCAGCCCCGGTGAAGTCGAATATATCAATGCCCACGGTACGGCCACGGTCCTCAATGACCGCACGGAAACCAATGTTATTAAAAACGTCTTCGGCGAGTACGCAAAAAAGATACCCATCTCCGCTAACAAGTCGATGATAGGGCATCTGCTGGGGGCGGCGGGGAGCATCGAGGCAGTGATAACCGTCCTGGCCATGGAACACGGCATCATACCGCCGACGATAAACCTCACCCACCCCGACCCCGAATGCGACCTCGACTATGTGCCCAATCAGGCCCGGAAAGCGGCGATAACGACGGCCGTCTCCAACTCTTTCGGTTTCGGCGGGCACAACTCGGTGCTGGTATTCCGCAGGTACCGGTAACCGGCTAACCTGCAATCGTGCTATAATCAATACCAGTTATCGTGAGCAAGAAAGATTATTTCGGTCCGCCCTCACCCGACGAATTACGCCTCCGCCACTTGACCATAGATGAAGCCCTGCCCAAACTCCACCAGTTTCTGCATGATGCCTATATTTCCGGTTTCAGCCAGGTAAGTATTATCCACGGCAAAGGGACGGGTACATTGCGGGAAACAGTGCGGCGGGAGCTTAAAAAGCATCCCCTGGTGAAGTCTTACCGCGCCGGCGCCTACGATGGTGGGGGACAAGGGGTTACCATCGTCGAGTTTAGCGAGAAATAGCCGGTAAAATAGCAGATTAATCCCGGGTCGGCGGAAAAGGAGGGTCATTTAGATGGCAGGATGGTACGGTTACGATGAAATGATGTCCCGGAGGGGTTACCTGGGACCTTACCCCATGGAGAGGCTCAAACGCGTTGACAGACCGACGATAAAAATCACCGATAACGTGACACGGTGCGACGAGAGAGAACATGGATTTGCTCATGCCAGGCGCGGTGATTACGGTCCGGTGGCGCAGCGTGAGATGACGCGTTTTGTCCCCAAATTCCCCCTCGGGGCTTCTCTCGCCCGGATGACGGGGCTCATGGCCCAGGCTGTCGATGGCGAGGTAGCCCCGGCAAAGGCCCCCATCCCGGAAGACCCGAAGGTATTAAGCCGGCACATCAAGCAGCTGGGATATTTCCTCAGGTCCGACATCGTCGGCATCTGCGGGCTGCCCCAATACGCCGTATACAGCTACAACATGATGGGGCAAGAGATAAAACTTGACCATAAATATGCCATCGTGGTAGTGGTCGACCAGGACTACGAAACGATGCTCGGCTCCACAGGGGATGACTGGATTTCCGGTTCCCAGAGTTTCATCGGTTATTCCAGTACGGCTTTCATCTCCTGCGTCATAGCCGACTATATCCGAAGGCTGGGCTACCCGGCGCGGGCGCATAATGCCGCCGGCGGCTACCAGGTGCTGGTGGTGCCGCTGCTTTTATTGGCAGGCATTGGCGAAATGTCACGGGCGGGCATCGTGCTCAATCCGTTCCTGGGAACACGTTTCAAGGCGGCCGTCGTCACCACCGACCTGCCTCTTGAGCCGGACCAACCTGTCGATTTCGGTCTGCAGGAGTTCTGCGAGAAGTGCCTGAAATGCGCCGTAGAATGTCATTCCAAGGCCATTCCCGCCGGCGGCAAGGTCATGTATAACGGATACGAGACCTGGCATTTCGATGCCGAGCAGTGCGGCAAGTACCGCGTCATCAATCCCCACGGCTCGGCCTGCGGCCGCTGCATTAAAGTCTGCCCCTGGAATAAACCGGAGGGCTGGACGCACGACCTGGTAAGACAGATGGCGAAATATACCCCGTTTCTGGACAAATTAATCGTGAAAATGGATGATGTCTGGGGTTACGGCCAGCCGGACAGGCGCTACAAGTGGTGGTTCGACCTCGAGGATGTAGA
>CAZXYV010000222.1:0-2204 GCA_964645025.1 uncultured Dehalococcoidaceae bacterium
GCGCGTCATGCCCATCTGGACCCTGCTGGCCTTACTCACCCTGCCGTTTACCATCCGGGCGATAAAAGGCGCCCTGCATAACGACGACCTGTCCCGGCTCATACCCGGCATGGCGGCCAATGTGATGACGATGCTCCTGACACAACTTTTACTCGGCATTGGCTTTATCCTGGGCCGCGTCTTTTAGGGAAGTTATGGATAGTTCCGACCTCATCGGCAGCCCGCAGCCCCTCCACGGCATGTTTACGGCTGTACCGCCGCACTATGACCTGGTGAACCATATTATTACCCTGGGGCAGGACAACCGCTGGAGACGACTGGCTGCTATGGCTTGCCTTGAAGGTAAACCTCATGATGTTCTTGACCTCGGTTGCGGCACCGGTGACCTGGCGATAATTATCGCCCGGCTGGCGGGAAACAAAGATATGGAAATATCCGGCCTGGACTACAGCCTGCCGATGCTGGAACTGGCAAAACGCAAAGCGGTAAAAGCCGGCGTCGGCGGTAAGGTGGCATTCATCCACGGCGAGGCCACGAAAATACCTTTTCCTGATGGTCACTTCGACCGCGTGGGGATATCCTTTGCCTTCCGCAATCTGACCTATCAAAACCCTTTATGTCAGCCCCATCTCACCGAGGTGCTCAGGGTGTTGAAACCGGGCGGACGATACGTCGTTGTGGAATCGAGCCAGCCGCAACACCGCCTTATCCGGGCGCTCGCCCATCTTTACCTGCGCGTCTTCGTCAAGCCGGCGGGTATCCTTCTCTCCGGCAATAGAGGCGCCTACCGCTATCTGGCGGAATCGGCGGCGAATTATTATTCTCCGGGAGAAGTCAGGGAAATGCTGTTAAAAGCCGGCTTCCAAGATGTCACCTACCGCCCGCTGCTTTACGGCGCCGCCGGGATACATGTAGCGACGAAGTAAAGCTAAATCTGGTGCTCGATGCAGTGCTCCCGCAGCGTATTGAGCGCCGCGAAAAAGTCCCGCATCATAACGCTCACCGGGTACATGCCCCGCTCGGTGACACGCAGCGTGCCGTCCCCGGATACCAGGCCGAAAGTCTTGAGGAAAGCCAACTCTATCCATAGTTTACCGGCGATATCATTACCGAAGCGGCGGCGGCAAGTATCCATATCCAGTTCCATGCCGAAGAGCTTGGTCAGCAGGTAGTAACGCAGGTTCTCTTTTTCCGATAAACGGCGCCATCCCACGATGGGTAACCGCCTATTGACGGCAAAATCGTGGTAGCGGTCGAGAGAAAAGGAATTGACTGAGAAATTGCCCCGCACCATGCTTACCGAGCCGGCGCCGATGCCGATATAGTCGTCATACTCGATAATGTATTCATCAATCATCCGCTCGCCGCGGGAAAAGCACCAGGCGGTCGAGGCGGTATAGCCACCGTGATGTAACTCGCGCAGGATGACATCGTAAAACCGCCTTTCACGCGAGCTATCCACCCGGTTGAATTTGCGCTCCAGGGCGTCTTTCTTATGGGGCGATGCCATCAGCGGATAAAAGGTAGCCTGGTCGAGGCCCAGCTCCTTAAAGGCGGCCACGTCGGCCTGGAACTGCGCGATGGTCTGGCCGGGGAAATTGAAGACGAAGTCCACGTTCAGGGTTTGGAACTGTCCCTCGGCCATGAGCAGGCGCTTTTTCACCTCGTCGGCCGGGCCGTTGTTACGTCCCATCGTTTTAAGAACCGGCTCCTCGAAGCTCTGCACGCCGACGGACAGTCGGTTAATACCCATTTGTTTTAATAGCTCGATGTTCGGCGCGGTCAACTCCCCGTGCGTGGTCTCCAGCGAGACCTGGTTAACGCGGCACCGTGTCCTGAGATAAGAGATAAAGGCGGCCAGCTCGTCCATGAGCACCGTGGGCGTCCCGCCGCCGCAGTACACACTGGAGAAATTAAAGCCGCGCTCGAGATAGAGCTCAAGCTCCTGTTTCAGGTCGGCAAAGTAGCGGCGGGCGAGGTCTTCCCGGAAAAGGTAGCGGTTGAAGCAGCAGAACGGGCAGAGCGCCCGGCAGAAAGGTATGTGCACATAAAGCGAGAGGCCGTTGCCTTCTCCCAAACTTGCCGCGCTGATGAGAGAATCGTCAGGAGACGGGCTCAGATGAAGGAACTTACGGCCTTCACGCCTGGTGACGAAGCTGACTATTCCCGGTATCATCTTTCCTTTAAAAATATACCATATAGCG
>CAZXYV010000222.1:2304-3720 GCA_964645025.1 uncultured Dehalococcoidaceae bacterium
ACGCTTTCTGCCAGGTCCCGGCGGCTGGTCATCGCGCTGGCCTTGTCCAGGAACTCTTTAAGGGAAGCGCTTTCGCTCCGGAGCTTCTTCAGCTCGGCACCGATGGGGCTTATCGAAGTCGGACTATCGGCGTAGGTGCCGTAAAAAGCGAAATAGGCCTGGTTCAGCTTGCGTATATAATAGCCGTTGGCAGCCAGGTACTGGCGTTGCTGCGCCATGAAAGTCTCGGCTGTCTCTATTTCTCCCCTGGCCAGGTAGCTATCTACGGCCCGCCTGATTTCTCTCATCGCCTTGTTAAAGTCGAATCCCTTTTCAGCCGCTTCCGGCGTGGCGGTGTTCGTCGCAGGTGGAGCATAGTATTTTTGATAGACAATCTCACCGATTTCCTGGCTGACCATACCGGCCACGGTCTCATTCATCGTGGCAATATCGTAGTCTTGACGGATACCCGCCGTGTCCAGCAGGTAGAGAAATCCCAGCGGTGTAAAGGTCAGGTAAAGATGCAGCCATTCATGGGCGGCAGTTTCAATAATAAATCTTATGTCAGCCTCATTGGTAATATAGCTGGGAAAAGTCGACAGGCCGCCCAGCTCGACGACCAGAGCCGAGTAGCCGAGAGCATCGATTTTAGCTTCGATAGTTACCATGTCCTTCTCGTCCATCTGCGGCAGAAGAGTGACTTCCCTGATATTCTCTATCCTGTCTCTGGGAGAAACGACGAGCAGGTGTGGCGGTTTCGCCAGGTAAATATTGACCGGCGGGAAGCTGACCTTTAGCTGGATAAACCTATCTATCGGGTTGTAAATCCCCTGCCCGGAGAAGGCCTCTCTTACCTGTTTTTCCAGCAGTCTTTCTTGAGATGTGGTGTTATCCGTGACGGCTTTACGTCTAAGGAGTATTTTCGCCGCTTCTCCGGATAAAGACTTAAGCTCCCAGTTCAAAAGGCGAAAGCGGTAGGCGTTGGTGGCTTCGCGGATTTGGCTATCGAGGTCACGGGCAGGGGCGCAACCGGAAAGAAGAGGCAAAAGTAATATGGATACTGACACCAATAAGATAAATTTGATTTTATGAGGCATTAATATTTTATGATGCCCCGGCTTTCTCTTTCACACGGGCGACAATTTTCGCCAGGGTTTCGCCTGTCTTTTCGGCGATGACGACGTCGGCATGACGGTCGTGGGGGGTCTCGGTAAGGTTCATGATGACCAGCCTGGCACCGCCCTGCTTGGCGATGACAGGCATCTGCGCCGCGGGATAGACCACCAGCGATGAGCCGGCCGCCAGGAATAAATCGCAGCCGGCCGACCTTCTCTCGGCCTCGCGGGTTTCCCTCTCCGGCATCGCCTGTCCGAAGGCTACGGTAGAAGGTTTCAAAAGGCCGTTACAGCTATTGCAGCGGGGCACCTTTTCCCCGGC
>CAZXYV010000223.1:0-3711 GCA_964645025.1 uncultured Dehalococcoidaceae bacterium
AAGACCATGCAGGGCATGCACCCGAAATGCGTGGCCATCGCCGCCTGCTCCGGCGGCTGGGCCAAAGGAGCGCCGATCGCTTACGGCAAAGGAACGAACTTTAATATTCTGCTTGAGTCTGATGTAAAGCATGCCTGCCCGGTATGCTGGAGCCAGGAAACGGCTACCATGGTTAAAGTCTACAAGACCGACCATAGAATCGAATATGACGGGGATAGGAGGTAAACCGCGATGAGATGGGGAATGGCGATAGAAATAAAAAGATGCATCGGCTGCTATGCCTGCGTGCTGGCCTGCAAGGCGGAGCACTTCCTGCCGCCCAACATTTTCTGGAACCGGGTGCTGATAGGGGAAAAAGGGAAATACCCTGCGGTGACCAAGCTAATCTATTCCGTCCGCTGTAACCACTGCGCCGACCCCAAATGCGTCAAGGCCTGTCCTACCGGGGCCACGCACCAGCGCGAGGACGGTATCGTCGTCGTCGACGAAGATAAGTGCGTCGGCTGCCGCTACTGTATGGTGGCCTGCCCCTACCAGGCGCGGTCTTTCTATGAGGACGGTCACGGTGAGCAGAGCGAATACTTTCCCGGACAGGGGCTGACCGAGCACGAGAAAATCGGCAAGATTTTATACCCCCACCAGCCGGGCGTCGTGCAGAAGTGCGTCTTCTGCAAGGAAAGAATTGATGCCGGCCTGGCCCAGGGATTAACCCCTGGCGTTGACCGTGATGCCAGCCCCGCCTGTATGAATATCTGCCCCACCAAGGCGATACACTTCGGCGACCTGGATGACCCGTACAGCGATATCAACCGGCTTATCAAAGAAAAGAAAGGTCATCCGTTTCATGCGGAGTTCGACACCCAGCCGTCGATATACTATATCGACTGAGCGGGAAATCGGTAAGGAGGTTACAGGACGATGATTCAGATAAAACCCTGGGATTTCATGGTCAAATATACCCCGCAGCGGGAATGGATAGAAGGGCACGGCATCCTGGTCGCCTTCGCCATGTTCTTCGGCGGCATCAGCGGAGGCCTGTACCTGGCATCGCTCGCCTTCGATAACATGCCGGGTATGTTCATTGCCTGGCTCCTGGCGATGGCGGCGGGTATCACGGATATGGCGCACCTGAGCAAGCCGATGCGGTTCTGGCGCATGGCGCTCCGGCCCGGCAGCTCCTGGATATCGCGCGGCTTTATCTTTATATGGTTGTTCCTCGGCGCTGCCATGATACAGCTTGCCCTATCGCAATGGGCGCCGGGCAATGTCTGGGAAACCGTGTTTAAAGTGCTGGCCGCCGTCATGGCCTTCGGCGTCGCTATCTATAGCGGCTTTGTGGTCGGCTATGTCGGCGCCATCAAGCTGTGGAACTCGGCTATCATCCCTATTCTGTATGTCATCACCGGCCTGACCGGCGGCCTGGCGGTAGTCCTTTTGGTCAGCTTCAATGAGAGCACCGATAGATTGCTTTCAGTAGCCAACTTCATGCTGGTGGGACTGGTGGTCTCTGCTATTTTCATGGCGATATACCTCTGGGTGGCTACCTACGGCAGCGTTACGGCCCGTGATTCGGTAGTAAGGATGGTGAGGGGTAACGTCGCGCCGGTCTTCTGGCTCGGCGTGGTGCTCTTCGGCATTATCATCCCGGTTGCCATGGTCGCGCCTTTCTCTCTGGCGCAGCAGACTTCGACGGCGGTCTTCGCCGTGGCGGCGGCATGCGCCATTATCGGCGGTATAGCGCTGCGTTACGTTATCTTGAAGGCCGGTCTCTACAGTCCCCTGCTGCCTGACGAATAAAGTTAATAAGCCCGGTTTTATAACAATAAGCAAAGCATTTGAGAGGGGCGCCAGCCCCTCTCTCCTTTTTCGCCTGAAGTCAAAGATTAAAGCCTCGATTTCTACGGAGTATCATATTTAACCTCACCCCTTTATCCCCTCTCCAGCCCGATTATATTCGAAACTAAAGTCACTGTTGGCTGAAGAGGGGGAGTTTAGAAGAGAAGGGGCTTTGCCCCCTCTCGAAACCTCTCCTCCAAAGGGAGTAGCTCAAATAAACCTCCCCATCTCTAAATAAATTTTCTAAGGATTTCCTCCAATCTTCAGTTTGGAGAGGGGTTCACCCTGAAGGGCTCTCCCTGAAGGGGAACAAGGGGGTGAGGTAAGCTTGTCAGGTAGACGGTGTAAAAAAGTTCCCCGTTTTCGTATAATGACTTCAGGAGGAGATGATGTCTCCTGAAAAAAACATCTACATCGGCACATCCGGCTGGTCTTACCCGAAAGGCGAGGGCACCTGGAAGGGCTATTTCTACCCTGCCGGCAAGATAAACGAGATGGAATATTACAGCCAGTTTTTCAATACGGTAGAGATTAACAGTTCTTTCTACCGACCGCCCGACCCCGCTTATGTCTATAACTGGGAGAGGCGCGTCCCTACGGGATTTCTGTTCACAGTCAAGCTGTGGCAGAAGTTCACACACCCTAAAATGTACCGGGAAGCTACCGGAGAGGCCGCGGTTATCTCGCAACAGGATGTGGATATCTTCAACCGCAGCCTGGAGCCGCTGGTAAAGTATAAAAAACTCGGGGCGCTGCTGGCGCAGTTCCCGCCCAGCTTTAAAAACGATGGCTACGGACAGCAGATGCTGGGGGCTTTGGCGCAAACCTTCGGGCAGTACCCGCTGGCCGTCGAGCTACGGCACCGCAGCTGGAGCGACGATGCCGGCATTGCAGGGTTGCTCCGGGAACTGAATATGGCCTGGGTGCAGATTGACGAGCCGAAATTCAGCACCTCGGTAGCGCAGGAAATACCACTGACGGCGGACATGGCCTACTTCCGCTTTCACGGCCGGAACGCAGCAGAATGGTGGACGGGCGATAGTGAGACCCGGTACCGGTATCTCTATTCCCCGGACGAAATTGACGGGCTGGCGGAGAAGGTCAAAAAGGCCGCGGCTAAGACTAAACTGCTCTTCGCCTTCTTCAATAACCACTGGAAAGCTTATGCGCCCCGCAACGCAAACGATATGAAGAAGGCTTTGCAGATGTCTTTTCAGGATACACCGGTGCACCTGGAGACTCTGGAAGAAGTTAATAACGATAAAGAAAAGAGAGAACGGTAACACGTGCTTAATGAACTGACGGTCAAGGGCTTCGGCATTATCGAGGAGATTACCTGGCAACTCGCCGGCGGGCTGAACGTGATTACCGGCGAGACCGGCGCCGGCAAGTCCCTGGTGGTAGATGCCGTTGAAGCCCTGCTCTCCGGCCAGGTGCGGGAAGAAGATATCCGCCACGGCTCGGACGAAGCAAAGGTCGAAGGCGTTTTTCGCCTAACCGACGGTAATGGCGCCGCCTCGCTCCGCCGCTTGCTCGCGGAGAAGGGGCTGGCCCCCGGCGACGACGCCATCATTATCACCTGCGATTTCCGCCGACAGGGCCGCACCACGCCGCGGGTAAACCGGCACGCGGTCTCCCGGTCGTTATTGCAGGATATCGGCAACGCTCTGGTTGATATCCACGGCCAGAGCGAGCATATCTCCCTGCTGCGCCGCAGCCAGCACCTGGACTTTCTGGATGCCTACGCGCACACCCTGGAATTAAGACACGATTTCGGCGTAAAAGTTACGGGGCTGCACCAGATAGAGCGTGAAATCAAGTCGTTGACCCGGAGCGAGCAGGAAGTCGCCCGCCAGGTAGAGCTGCTCAATTTCC
>CAZXYV010000224.1:0-3699 GCA_964645025.1 uncultured Dehalococcoidaceae bacterium
GCATCACCGCCCCCTACCGGAGCTACGGCCTTTACGAAACGGCCATCATCGGCATCCTCGCCCATGGCAGCGGCTGGGCGACCGCCGCCCGTGAATGTGTCGCTGTCGCCGGCGGCATACCCATTATCGGCTTCGGCGCCCGCCATTTGCATCCGGCTGTCTCCGCGAAAATGGACTACGCGGCCGTGGTGGGGGGCTGCGCCGGCTGCTCGAGTATCGACGGCGCCCGTCTGGCCGGCATCGAGCCGTCCGGGACGATGCCCCATGCCCTGATTCTCATCGTGGGCGACACGGTCCAAGCGACCCTGCTGTTTGATAAACATATGCCGCCGGAGATACCACGTGTATCTCTGGTCGATACCTTTAAAGATGAAGCCGAGGAAAGCCTGCGGGTAGCCGAAGCGCTTAAAGGGAAGCTCCAGGCCGTGCGTCTGGATACCCCCGGCGAGCGCGGCGGCGTCACCATCGAGCTGGTCAGGGAAGTACGCGCCCGCCTCGACATGGCCGGTTTCCAGCATGTCGGCATCTTCGTCAGCGGCGGCTTCGACCCGGAGCGCATCGCCCGGTTCGTGGAAAAAGGCGCGCCGGTGGCCGGGTTCGGGGTCGGCAGCTATGTCAGCGGCGCCCGACCGATAGATTTCACCGCCGACCTCCATGAAGTTGACGGCAAGCCCATTGCTAAACGGGGACGCCTACCGGGTAAAACGCCCAGCCCGCGGTTGAAGCGGGTATTCTAAAGGGAGGAAATTATGCTGGAGCAGTCCGTGGAGTTGTTTAAATCATTCTTCGTCTATCCCGGCCTCTCCTGGAATTACATGCTCATCGGCATCGGCCTGGGGATAGCCTTCGGAGCCATCTGGCTCGGCGCGCACTGGCCGCCGCTCTTTAAACAGCCGTGGTTCTGGGCGGTGGCCGTCGTCAGCGCTTTCGTGACCCTGCTGGCGCTCGCCTTTATCCAACTCCCGCTACAGTCCTGGACAGGGCAGTTGCTGCTTAAGATCTGGAGCAACGAGACACTTATGGCCTGGCTGATGCTGGCCGGGATACCGCAAATGTTATTATCCGGACTGGTACAGGAGGGCGCCAAGATGGTGCCCATGGTAGCCTGGTGGTGGCGTAGCGGTAAGAATATCGACCCTAAACTGGGGCTGGCCATCGGCGCGATTGCCGGTGCCGGTTTCGGTATCTTCGAAGCAATCTGGGTGCATAGCCAGATGTTCGCCGCCGGCTGGACAACGCAGGCATTGCAGACGGACGGTTTCCTGGCGATTGCCGGTTTTTGGGAGAGGTTCTTCGCCGTCGGCTTTCACATCGCGGCCTCAGCCCTGGTCGGCTACGGTCTGGCGAAAGGCAAAGGCTGGCAGTTCTTCCTCATCGCCGCCGGACTGCATACCCTGTTGAATTACAGTACGGTTTTCCTGATGAAAGGGTATTTTACCATTGTCCAGCTGGAAACCTATGTGGCGGTGATAGCTGTAGCGGTAGCAGTGTGGGCGCTCCTGTTACGCTGGGGGAGAACGGAAGAGGCGGAAATAGAAACAGGAACAGGAACGGGCGAACCGCCGCCGTCCGACTCTCAAATGCAACAGTGATATAAAAAGAAATATTCCACCTCCCCCTTCTCCGTCCGCGGAGAGAGGACTGGAGGGAGAGGTTACTATCGTCTACTCAAAGCTAGGCACGCCTGAATTCCAGGCGGAGCACTTTTTTCGTCCTGGCGGTGACTTTCGCCCGCTCGTCAATGCGCCAGCCCGCTACCCAGATGATTTGCCCCGGCGACGTGACAACGGGTATGCGTCCCCGCCAGGCCCGTGGTATCCTGGCGTCAATCATGAACGTATTTAGCTTTTTGAGGGTTTTTATGCCCAGCGGCTGAAAGCGGTCTCCCTCGAGGCGATGACGAACTATTAGTGTGCCCCCTGTTTTATTAAAATCGAGGAAGGCGGTGAAGTCGTGGGCTTTACCGATTTTATCTTTAGCTACCGGGCGGCTGGTAATTGAAGCTTTAATTTTCCATCCAGGGATGCTCGTCTGGCCGGGGACTTTCAAACGGTACTCTTTTTCCAGGGAAGGAAACGGGCAGGTCGAGGTCGTATCCGCCGCCAGCACGTACCTATCATGCTCGATGGTGAAGTTGAGGCCTTCGGGCAGACCGATTACTTTGCCGGCCGGTTTTTTCAGGGCCATAAGCACGTCCTCGATATGTCTGGCCTCGATGTCTTTCAGGTTCCCGAGAATTGACTCTATAGAAGACCGCAGGAGGTACCGTTGCAGCGCGGGCGGCAGGGCGAGGTACTTTTTCCTGTCCAGGATAACCGCATCGCCCTCCTTATACGTCACTTCATCCTGCCACCGGGCGACCTCTTTATCGATAAAGTCCAGGTCATCGGCGGCGAGGCGCGCTGTCCGCTGTAACGCTTCAACCACCTGCGGATTATAGCCCCGGAGCAGCGGCAGGAGTTCGTGCCGTATCCGATTGCGGAATAGCTCCGGAGATAAGTTTGTAGCATCGACGCGCGGGTGCAGACGGTGCCGGCGGCAGTAAGCGGCGGTCTCTTCACGGGTCAACTCCAATAAAGGTCTGATGATGATAAGGTCGGTGCCGGCAGAAAGCCAGGTGTTGATGGGCAGCAGACCCCGCAAGCCCCTGGTGCCGCTGCCGCGTATCAGGTGCATCAGGATGGTCTCGACATGGTCGGCGGCGGTATGCCCCACCGCCACCCGCTCCGCTCCTTCCTTCGCGGCGACCTCTGCCAGGAAGGAATAGCGTACCTCGCGCGCGGCTTCTTCCAGTGAAATACGGTGATGCGCCCGGTACGACTTCACATTGCGCGATGCGATGGTCGCGGGAATCCTGAGCTTACGGGCAAGTTCAGCCACATAGGCAGCGTCGGCGTCGGACTCCCTGCCGCGCAGTTGGTGGTTGAGGTGGGCGATGTGCAGCTCAATATCCAGCTCCTGTCGCAGCTTTAACAGGATATGCAGCAGACACACCGAGTCCGGCCCGCCGGATACAGCCACCACGAGCTTTTGCCCCGGGGGAATAAGGTGCCGCTCCTTGATATAGCGGAGGACTCTCTGTTCGGGAGTAATCTGTGCCCGGGCCATGATAACCTCGCTATTGCGCCTGGAGGATGAGCTTGCTGCGGTGTATGGCGTCGGGATATTTTTCGAAGCCGAGGGCGGCGGCGACCTGCTCCGGTCTGCCGGAGCCGTTACTATCACAGCGCAGTCTCATCGTGATATTAGCGTAACCCTGACGCCACTCGGCCAGCCACAGGTCTTCCACCAGCGCTCTCAAATCGTAATGGCGCGTCCCGGTGTCGCGCTGGTGCTGCCACGGGATGCTTTCTTTATCCAGCAGGGCATTGATGGCCGACTCTATTTCTGCCTTCTCTTTTCCGGTTTCCAGGCCGACATTATACTCGACGAAGCGCACCTGTGACTGTAACGACGGCATGGTCAGGGCGATATTATACACCTGTTCGATCTTTATACCCAAAGGCAACTGCCGGTCGATGGCGGTGGAATAAACGTGAGGGGACACCCATTTTGCCAGGAAGATATCCATGAGCTCGGCTTCGCCGGTCACGCCCAGGGCCAGCGGCGCCGCTAACGACATGCGGGGGTGGGGGTTAAAACCCTCGCTGTAGGCGAGCGGAATCTCGGCGCGGTTCAGCGCCCGCTGCCACAGGCGCA
>CAZXYV010000225.1:0-3690 GCA_964645025.1 uncultured Dehalococcoidaceae bacterium
ATGATCGCTATACCGATTACAGTCTCAACAGGACTCGACAAATTAGGCATGTGTGCAATTGTCATAGAATATTTCTCCAATAATAAGCTGGCAATGACATCTCAGTGTGGCCGTCTGAAAAGGCTCCTGACGGATATCTCTAAGCGGTGACTCAAAGTTTATGGTGGACAGCAAATCGTTAATAATCTTCATTCTCATCTTCAAGTGAGGCTCACGGCCTCATTTACTCAACTATCAGCCGCAATATAGCGGCATGGCTCCGGTGCCGGTCAACAGGTGCAGGTGCTCGCTGTTACAGAAAAGGCATCTCCGGCTTTTGTCCTCCGCCGGGCTTTTGGGAATTGGCAATTTGAAGGTATTTTTACATTGCTGGCATTGGTACTCCCAGGTATCGTTTTCAAAAATATTCAAGCCGGATCCGAGCGGCGCCCAGGTTGGGGCTTCCATGATATCGGGACTATCGCACTTCTGACAACGTACCTCTGTCCCCCTGGAAGCATCATCGGGAACTTCCATGTCGAAGACATGCCGGCAGTGCTTACACAAAAACCGGCGTTTCATGCCCCTTGCCTCCTTTTTCTATCGCTGGGCAAACTTCTAGTCTATGGTATTTACCGGCGATAAAGGTGATCATAACTCACGTATTCCCCGATGCTTGCCCTGGCCCCTTCCTGGGCAGCCATGTAATCCAGGTATTACAGGTTGAACACCGGGCGTGCTGCAGACAGGACAGAGCTCAGGTATTGCACTCACCGGGGTTTCCAACTCCCACTCATGACCGCCCCGGCACCTGAAGCGTCGCGAAGCTATTTCAAAGTTACCACCCTCAATCTTTATTGCCTTACCGTTGAGCAGCGCATCAGCTACCTTTTGCCGTGCCGATGCCAGGACCCTCTGGAAAGTCGGGCGGGAGACGTTCATCTTCTCGGCGCCTTGCTCTTGCTCCAGACCTTCCAGGTCTTTGAGACGTATTGCTTCGGCTTCTTCTATAGACATGCATACCTCTTCAAGGTCTCTTAGCGGTATACCCGCCGGCTTGAAGTAGGTCACGCCTGGCATAAAAGCTACTCGTCGACATTTAAATGGCCTGGACATCTTCTTGCCTCATATAATGAGCATATGCTCATAATTTATAATAATGCTTAGTTAAATATTTGTCAAGACTATATGTGGAAAATTATTGAAATTCAACTTTAATTGAGTTTAAGTCGCTAAGGTAGATTCGAATAAAGGTAATTGACTCCTGACTCTTGTGATGGTAGTATAAGTATATTAGTGATAACTTATAGAGTTAAATGATGGGAGAAAAGGATCCCGTAATTATTGAGGAGCAGGCGGCGCTATTCGGTGTTCTAGCCGATCCAACCCGCCTCAAGTTAATGAAGCTCCTTGCACAGCAACAAGAGCCGAATGCTCTCTGCGTGAATGCACTTGCCTATCAATTGGGAGTAACGCAATCAGCAATCTCCCAGCATCTCAGGGTACTGAAGTCTGCGGGGCTGGTAAAAGGCGAAAGGCGCGGTTATCGTATCCACTATTTTATCAGTCAGCAAGCATTGACTAAGGCTCAGGAACAGATATCTCGTGCTCTCCCTGTCAAAGAAAGAATAATTGACGGAAATAACCACGGAGAGGCGGGAAAATGAAGTCGGATAGCGCGCCAGCTGTTGAGGTATCAAACCTCACCAAGCGCTATGGTGAAGTTCTTGCCGTAAATGACATCAGTTTTAGTGTAAGGCAGGGCGAGCTATTCGGCTTTCTCGGGCCCAACGGCGCCGGTAAAACTACCACCATCAACATGCTCACGGGCTTAGCCCGACTCGATGCGGGCACGATTCACATCAGCAGTATTGAATGTACGACTAACCCCAAGGCTGCCCAGCACCTGATAGGCGTCGTTCCCGATGAGAGCAACCTCTACCCCGAGCTAACGGGTTTTCAGAACCTTTGCTTCTGTGCGGCACTTTATGGGATGCGAAAGAAGGAGCGTCAGAAGCGAGCCCGGGAGCTACTAGAGACCTTCGGTCTTGCCGATGCGGCAGACCGGAAGTTCGCCGGCTACTCCAAAGGAATGAAACGGAAGCTTACCTTTGCGGCCAGCATCATCCACCAGCCTCCTATTCTGTTTCTTGACGAACCAACCACAGGCATTGATGTCGCCAGCGCCCGCCAGGTAAGGCAGATTATCGCTGGTCTCCACCGCGTAGGAACGACTGTTTTCCTGACCACGCACTACATCGAAGAAGCCGAGCGACTCTGCGAGCGGATTGCATTCATCGTAAACGGACGCATTATCCGGACTGACACCGTTGCCGACCTGCTGCAGCCAGTTCAGGGCAAGCATGTTATGCTCCTCTCGGTCTCCAATTCTGGAGCGAACCTGTGTAAAGACATGCTTTCGGCATTCCCTAATTATAGTTTTCAGGATGCTCAGGGACAAATCCGCGTAGAATCTGTGGAACCGGTCGACATCGCTCCCCTGGTGCGGTTCCTTGGAGAGCGAGAGGTCAAAGTAACCGAAGCTCGCAGGCACTTGGCATCTCTGGAGGATGTTTTCGTCCAAATCACTGGTGTTGAAGCGGGGATAATGCAGAAGGAAAAGGAAAAAGCCGGAGGTGGGGGAAATCAATGAAACGCTGGATCGCTTTCTGGAACATCCTCGCCAAGGATATGCGGGCTTATTACCTTAAGCCGCCCAACATCAGCTGGGGTTTAATATTCCCTCTGGCATGGACGGGTATGTTCTTTATCAGGTCTGGCAGCGGCCTGGAAAGTGTCATGACACTCCTGCCGGGAGTTATGACGATATCTATACTGTTTGGGACCACTTCAATGCTGGCGGTAACTATTACCTTTGAAAGGAGAGGCCGGTCTTTTGAGAGATTGCTTCTTGCTCCTATCTCTTTGGAGCTGCTAATGCTGGCCAAGACGTCTGGGGCTATCCTATTTGGGATAGTTAATGCTTTCGTGCCTGTTGTTATTGCTGCGTTTTTGGTAGATCTATCCGGGATCATATGGGCTCTGGTTATTCCGGCTATTATACTAATAGGCATTGTCTCAACCTTTCTTGGGCTTTTCATCGCAGTTTCTGTAAGCGAAATTTTCGAAGCACAGACTTTTTCTAACTTCTTCCGTTTCCCAATGATCTTTCTGTGCGGGTTATTCTTCCCCATCATGTCATTACCGATATTTATCCGATGGCTTTCTTATGTATTACCAGTAACGTACGGGGTCGATATTCTCCATGGAGCAGTAAATGGTGAGCATATCATGTCTTTTACACTAGACTTCCTTGTACTTGGGGCATTCTGTATCGGTCTATTTGTATTGAGCCTTTATAATGTCAAGCGGAGGTGGATTGTTTAAAAACATCAGTACAAATCAGCTATAGATAAGGTCTACTAAAACCGCAGAGTAGAAAGCTCTTCATTATGTTCGACAAGCCTCCAAATATGGGAGGCTTTTTCTTTTGTTTTTAGTTAACTGCCAGCCCCCCGAGGGATTCAGAAATGAGCTATTTCTTGATGTATCTCAATTTGACTAAATGTGACATGATAAAGTTTAATAATATCCGGGGTGCTGAAAATAATTAAGCTTTATCAAACCGAAGGTAAACCGGAAAGAGACTATTCTTGGGGCTGTTGCCGAAGTGGTCAGTTAACCATAAAGATGGCAAGAATGCGGATTCCG
>CAZXYV010000226.1:0-3687 GCA_964645025.1 uncultured Dehalococcoidaceae bacterium
CCATCAAGAACGGCACTTTCAAGGAAGAGATTGTGCCGGTCGAGATTAAAGTCAAGCGGGAAACCAGGATGTTCGATACCGATGAGCACCCCCGGGAGACCTCGATGGAGCTCCTGGGCAAGCTGCCTCCGGTGTTCAAGGCGGACGGCGCTATCACTGCCGGCAGCGCCTCGGCGATAACGGATGCCGGCGCGGCGCTGGTGGTAATGTCGGCGAAGAAGGCGCAGCAACTCGGCCTCAAACCGCTAGCGACCATCCGCGCCTATGCTACCGGCGGCGTCGACCCCGCTTACATGGGCCTGGGCGTCGTCCCGGCGACCAGGAAAGCACTCAAGCTGGCTGGTCTGAGCCTGAAAGACATCGACTACATCGAGTTGAACGAGGCTTTTGCCTCCCAGTCAATCGGGTGCATTAAAGAGCTGAATATCGATATGAGCAAGACCAACCTCCACGGCGGCGGCATATCTCTCGGACATCCTATCGGCTGCACCGGCGCGAGGATTCTCGTGACGCTGGCTTACGAGATGAAGAGACGCAGTCTCAAACTCGGCCTGGCGACTTTGTGCATCGGCGGCGGCCAGGGCATGGCCATGATAATCGAAAGAAAATAGTAGTAATTATACGATGCTGGGGCTTGCCGGATGCGGCGGGCCCCGCGCCGTTTCCGCCTGGGTTTCCTCATTAGGATGTGCGTGTACGGAGCACTTTTTTCTTAAATAACCTGTGCTATCGGGTATTAATTGTGCTAAAATATAAAAAATAATCCTGACTCGAGAGGCTGCGGCGATGGCAAAAAGAATAGGCTGGCGCTGGGAAATAGGCAGAAAAAAGGAAATCAAACCGGAGCAGGTTTTCCAGGAAGCTCCCCATATCGAGGCGATTTCCTGGGGCGACCTGACCTGGGTCAACATAAATTCACCGACCGAGCGGGAAACCCGGTGGCTAGCTGAAAACTACCAGTTCCACCAGTTGGCCCTCGACGACTGCCTCAGCCGCAAGCAAATCTCCAAAATCGACGTATATCCCGGCTACCTGTTTATTATCTTCCATTACCCGCTCTATGATAAAGCGACCCGTATCGCCAGCAAACGGCAGTGGTCGGCTTTCATCGGCGAAAACTATCTGGTGACGGTAAATACCGGCGATATGAAGACGCTGCTGGCGCTTTTCCGTGATTGCCAGGCTAACGAGGAGTCCCGTAAAGAGTATTTTGAGGGGGGCTCGGGTTTCTTACTGTACCGCCTGCTCGACCGCACCATAGACTCCTATTTCCCGGTCCTGGATAAGATATTCAGCCTGATGGAGGACGTCGAAGATGTTGTCTTTGACGAGGAGGTAGAAGCGGCCAAGGAAATCAGCGTTTTACGCCGGGACATCATCACCCAGCGGGCGGTCTTTTTCCCGACGCGCTCTATCTTCATCGAGATGGAAAACAAGCTCAAACGCTACAGCAAGACCGATGTGACCGCCTATTACAACGACCTCATGGACCACATTAACAAGATATGCGATACGCTGGATGAGGCCAAGGAAATAATCGAGGTGTTTACCGATACCGACTACACCCTGGCCACCCATCGCATCAACCGGGTCGTGCGTATCCTGAACATCTTCGCCGCGATCTCAATACCTTTCCTGGCTGTTTCCGGCATCTACGGGATGAACGTGATATCACCGGGAGGCCTGGAAAGCGGGGATTATAAAACATTCATCATCCTGATATTTTTAATGTGTGCGATGGCGGGGGGTATGCTCTATATCTTTCACCGCCGCCGCTGGATTTAAGAGATGAAGATATCCTACCGCCTGGTGATTATCGTCGCCGTATTTATCACCTGCCTCATTACCGCCAATGTCACCGCCGTGAAAATGATAAGCCTTGGCCCGGTGACTCTTTTCGCCGCTATATTCGTTTTTCCTTTGAGCTATATCTTCGGCGATATTCTTACCGAAGTCTACGGCTACCGCGTAGCGAGGCGAGTCATCTGGCTCGGTTTTATCTGCAACCTGATTTTTGTATTTTTCACCTGGGTGGTGCAGCTTCTGCCGCCGGCTCATGCCTGGGAGGGGCAGCCAGCCTATGAAAGTATCCTGGGGTCTACACCCCGGATACTATTAGCCTCATTCCTCGGGTATTTGGTCGGCGAGTTCGGTAACTCCTTCATCCTGTCTAAGATGAAGATTTTTACGAAAGGGCGCTGGTTGTGGAGCCGGACCATCGGCTCGACGATAGCAGGTGAAGGGCTGGATACCATCGTCTTTACCACCATGGCCACTGTCGGAACTCCGTTCTTCATGCCGACTTTGATGCTGAACCAGTGGTTGGGCAAGGTCGTTATTGAGGCCATTGCTACACCGGCCACCTATGCCATCGTCAGGTGGCTAAAGCAGAAAGAAGGCGTTGATACTTACGACTATCAGACCAGCTATAATCCTTTCTTAATTACGGATAAGAGGTCAATCTAATGAAGATAAGGATTCTGGGCGCACACAACGTGGAGTCGAGGAACACAAGTTGTCCCTGCCTTCTCATCGATGATGTCTTGGCTATAGACGCCGGGGGGCTTACTTCCAATCTTTCCTTAAAAGCGCAGCAAAGGCTCAAAGCTGTCCTGCTTACCCACCGGCATTATGACCATGTTAAAGATTTGCCGGCCCTGGGTATGAATTATTACCTGAGGGGGAACAGCCTGGAAATATACGCCATGCAATCTGTTTTTGCCGACCTTGCCGCTCATTATGCCGATGAAGCGCTTTATCCTGATTTCACGGTAAGGCCTCCGGGAAAACCGGCATTCAGGTTCAATGTCGTTGCCCCCGGCCGGGAGACGTCCGTCGCGGGCTATCAGGTAATACCGGTAACGGTCAATCACCCGGTGCCCACGGTAGGATTCCAGATTACATCATCGGACGGGAAAAAGTTATTCTACACCTCGGATACCGGGCCGGGGCTGGCGGATTGCTGGCGGCAGGTATCGCCCGACCTGCTCATCATCGAGGTCACCTATATCAATAAATATAATGACTTAAGCGTCGAAGTAGGACACCTCACGCCCTCGCTGCTCAAGACGGAGCTTGAGAGCTTCCGTAAACTTAAAGGCTACCTGCCCCGGATAGTCACCGTGCACGCCAACCCCATGGATGAAAAGTTATTGGCAGCTGAACTTGCCGAGGTTGCCGGAACCCTGAAGGCAAATATCCAGCTCGGCCGCGAGGGGATGAGAATCGTTTTGTAAAGACAGGTGGAGACATCTCCATTAGCGAGCTTAAGTTCATCGTCGACCATAACGTGGGCAAGCTGGCCAGGTGGCTCAGGATGATGGGTTTTGACAGCCTTTTCTTCACCGGCGATGACGATTCCAGCATGGTAAAGCAGGCCATTGCCGAGGGCAGGGTGGTATTGACTCGCGATACGGAAATTTTGAAAAGGCGGGTCGTTAGCACCGGGAGGCTCAGGGCGGTGCTTTTCCGGAGCGAGACGCCGGAGCAGCAGATGCGGCAGCTCCTGGCTGAATTCGACCTGATAGGGCAGGCCCGCCCCTTCACGCTCTGCCTGGAATGCAATCAGTCTCTATTTGAGAGGAGCCGTGACGAGGTCAAAGGCCGTGTGCCCCCGTATGTCTTTACCACGCAGACCCAGTACATGGAGTGTCCTTCCTGCCACCGCATTTACTGGCGGGGCACTCA
>CAZXYV010000227.1:0-3677 GCA_964645025.1 uncultured Dehalococcoidaceae bacterium
CTCAAGGCCTTGAGCTGCGCCGAAATAGAAAGATCAACGTCCTGCCGGTCGGACGATACCCTGGCATAGATGGCAACAATTTTAAGGTTCTCCATGATTCCCTCCTTTGTCACTAAAGGTGCCTGTGGAATCCATCCACTATTATTGGTTTCGACCGCTCAATTTGCGGTGTAAGCAAGTCCCGGTTCTGCTCAAGCAGCACTACCAGTGCCACTTTAGCGGGAACTCCCGAAAGCACAAGAGGCTTGGCAAGAGCTATTAGGCCTTCATCATCCCTGCTATCAAGAAGTGTGATTCGCTGTGCAAGATGCGGTTTTTTCCCTTGTATGGCCAGGTCTACCAGGGAACCCGGGACCACCGTCCTGCCCTTCCTGGGAAACAGCCCATCCCCACCGCACATATTGGCGTCAGGATCGTTATCATTAGAGGAGCCGGTCCAGTATGTTACGTGCCACTGGTTCCCAGCATCCGGTTCATAAAGCGCCGCATACATGAATAGTCTCCCTTGCAGCACCTCTCCCATCCGCAATAGGACTTGGGAACAGCTTTTTGAGTAAAGCCTTGAGAGTTCGACCACATTAAACCCGGTAGCGTAAATCTTATTTTCAAAGTCTGACTTGGGTAAAAGCACTGCCGTAGCAAACCGATTGGCGGCGATGTGACGTGCGCTAGTTCTCAGCGGTGTATAGTCCGAATCGACTTCCATAAAAAGTGTCTCCATCATCTCCCTTATCTCATGGAGAATGGTGTTCTGGATACCGCTCAGGGCATCACCCTTTCTGAAATATATGTTCTTGTTATCGCCGTACACTTCATGGTAGCCGCGCAAGTTTTCGGGCATCTTCTCCAGCTCGCTAAGCTTAATGCCGCAACTGGCAGCCACCGCCTTCAGCGTACTCAGGTTGGGAGGTAAACCTTTGAGATAGACTGTCCGGAACTCTTCCGCCAGCTGCTCCTCCGATACCCCGTCCGGCTCACCATGTTTCCTGACGACATGCTCACAGAACACACGGAGATTGCTAAAGCTCTTCATCATCAAGCTAGCCTCCCGGTAAAAGCTTCTTACCCGTCGCCTTCTCGTACATCTCCACAATAAAGTGTTTGACCTCGGTGTTAAGACCGCCCTTTATCCGGGTGCCGGATTTGTACCTGGGGTCATTCATCACAAACCTGAAAGCCATATCAACTTCATCATCCTCACTCATGGAAGTATCTTCCTCTTTGAGATAGCCGGCAGCGGCCAGGAGATCTCTAACCGGTACATCGAAAACCGGCGCCAGCTTCTTCAGGATATCCGCTCCTGGTATAGGTCGTTGTCCGCGCTCGATAAGCCCCAGATAGGAGTTCGATACACCGGACAGCTCTTCGACTTCCCTAAGTGAGTATCTCTTTTCGAGTCTCAAGGTTCTCAGGTATTCGCCGAAATTCTCCACCATGACGTCTCACCTCCTGCCGTAATGATAGCACCTATTGTATAGAAAGTCAAACACTAACGCTATCAAAACGCTATCTACAGTGACAAAAAACTATTGACAGTCTATAACAGCATTATTATATACTATTGTAAGCATATTGTCCACTGAGGTATGTCAATGGTTAGGGTCAAGGTAAACCGGCGTGCATTTGAAGTTGCTCTATTAAAAAAGAACCTCTCCCAGCGCGATCTGGCCGAATTGATCGGCTTTTCCCGGAGCCATCTATCGTTCATTATCAACGGCAAGAGAGAACCTTCGGCATTAATGAGACGCCTGATATTAGAGCACCTACGCGACTATACCTTTGATGACCTGTTCACTATCGAAGAAGGCGGCAATGGTGACGGAAGCAAAGCCTAATCAGCGCGAAGTCGGGCTGAGGATACTGGCGAGGATGATCGTCCGGGACTACCTGGGCGAGATAGATCGCGGTGAGGCAGGCCCGGCAGCATTTAAAGAAGATGAAAAGGAGGTCAACCATGCCAATAAAAGGAGTAACCGAGGTTGTAAGGCTTCCCCGCCTGGGAAAGATAAGGCTGGGGATAAAACTGGAGAATCCTGAAGGTACGATTTACCCTTCGCCTACCGATTACTTTGTATGTCCCGAAGAGGTAAGAAAGATCTTCGGCGAAAGACCCAGGGAACTTAGGGTCATGTTTCCAACTGATGAAGAGTCTCAGTGGGCCAGCCAGTATCTTCGATGCTACTCGGAATCTGGCAGTCTTATCTGCCGGGGTGACGGTGTGACTGCCGTGGCCAGGGTGGCTATCGGTACCGGCGCGATTGCAACCGAGGAATCCGAAGTAACCGAGCTCCGGGAAATCACCTGCAATCCGGCCAATTGCGCCTATTACCAGAAGAAGCAGTGCCGCCGGGTGATGAATCTCCAGTTCCTTCTGCCCGATTGCCCCGGTTTCGGCGTCTACCAGCTCGATACCAGCTCTTTCTATTCTATAGTAAACGTCAACTCCAGCCTTGAGCTCATCCGTGGCATCTGCGGTCGTCTTTCGATGTTACCTCTCTCACTCAAACTGATTGAACAGGAAGTATTGCCGGAGGGGAAGAAGAAAACCGTCCGAGTGCTGAGTCTAACTGCTCCCTATTCGTTTGCCGAAATCCAGAAATATGCCCAGATACCGCCGGGACAGGTACTCCTTCTGCCGGCGCCGGACAGCGAAGCCCCGGACGACCTCTTCCCGATCGAGGTGCTTAAACCTACGAAGCAAGCGAAACATGTTCAGGGCACCGACAAGGCACTGATTGACCTGTGGACCAAGTCCAAGAGCAAGGTCTGGCAACTTGATATCCGGGACTCTCAGATAGCCGACTGGTTCCGGAGAAACTATCGGCTGGACGTACGATTGAGCGACTTCGACCTGCTCACACCACCGGTACAGGTTACCATCGAACCTCTTGAGCACTTCCTGAAGACACTGGAACGCCAGGCCGACCACACCTAGTTTAGCGACATGGTTAATTGCGAATAAGGAGCAACATGGTTGATCCCGTCTTTTCCGAGGCCGTTCCGGGGCTTCTGAGCGACCATTATCGTCATCTTAGCGAGGGAAGCGGCATTGCCCCGGAAGTGATAAAGGAAAGGGGATACCGGAGCATCCTGGGAAAGTCAGAGCTGGAGAAGATCGGATTCACATCCGCCCAACAACGCGCTCCGGGCATCCTTATCCCACTCTGGTCCGTAGATGGCAAAGAGGCGGGATTCCAGTTTCGCCCCGACCATCCTCGGACGAGCGGCCGTGACAGGCCGGTCAAGTACGAGTCTCCGGCAGGCTCATCGAATCGGCTTGACTGCCCGCCTTGCTGCCAGAAGATACTCGGCAATCCCCAGGTTCCTCTGTGGATCACTGAGGGATCTAAAAAGGCCGATGCCTTAGCCTCCAAAGGAGCATGTGCTATCTCCGTGACGGGAGTATGGGGATTTAAGGGCAAGAACCAGTTCGGCGGCATCACTTTTCTCGCGGACTGGGACTATATCGCTCTTAAGGGGCGCACGGTTCACCTGGCCTTTGACTCCGATATCGTCACCAAAGAACCGGTCAGAAAAGCCATGGAGCATATCGGCGAGCATCTCAAGCGCAAAGGGGCAATGGTTCATGTTATCCAGCTTCCCCAACTCGAAGGGCAAAGCAAGACGGGCATCGATGATTATCTACTACGCTACACTCTGCAGGACGCCGAGAGGCT
>CAZXYV010000228.1:0-3672 GCA_964645025.1 uncultured Dehalococcoidaceae bacterium
TAAAGACCGCTATTGCACACCACCTGTCTTCTCCTTTGCAGGGAAAAACGCCATGCGGAGCGGCATAATCGATACGGTTGCCGTTACGAGTATGGAGGTGCTTGTTGGCTTGCAGTTCAAGAAGAACCGGGGTATTGGAGTGGATACAAACCTCTACCATGCTGGTATCGATATATTGTCCCTTGCCGGTGCGGCGCTTATAATCGAGCGCAGCTACAATAGCAAGGGCATTAATGTAAGGAAGGACGACATCACCGTAGGGTGCATTAGCGCCTACCGGCGTTCTGTCCGGCCATCCCGTTTGATCGAGATATCCTGACATAGCAAGTCCGGTTCCATCTACGCCCCATTCGAATGCCATGGGACCCGTTTGTCCATAGGCGCTGCTGCTAAGCATGATAATATCCGGCTTAATCATTTTCGCATAATTATAATCAATACCTAATTTGGTTAATGTCCCCGGAGTAAAGTTCTCATTGATTACATCTGCCCAGTGTATAAGCTTTTCTATTATTCCCTTGGCCAGAGGATGCTTCAGGTTGAGTGCCAAGCTTAATTTTGAGGTATTGAGATGAGTATACCAGGGTTTATCGTCCGGATTATTGCCGGTAGAAACCTTTACCATCCTGTTCGTACGGGAAAGGTCAATACGCGAGGCGGATTCCACGCGTATCACCTTGGCGCCATTGTCCGCCAGGTGCTTGCCGGTTAAGCTTCCTACGAGTGCCCAGCCGAAATCCAGGACTTTTACTCCCTTCAGCGCTGGTTGTTCCATATTATTACCACCTGAATTTCTAGATAACACCAGAGCTCTCCAATTCGCCAATTTCTTTATCTGATAGCTTCAGCTCATTTTTATAAATCGTATCGTTATATTCACCTGCCACAGGAGCGGGTGAATTTACGAAATTTTCTGTCTGATTACTCAGAAAGAAGTATTTGGGGTATTTAAAGGAACGATTGGCTTGAGGACTTTCGATATCTACCCAGTAATCACGGGCTTTTAGCTGGTGGTTTTCCAGAATATCAGCAGGATTACTAACTGCGCAGGCATTGAGTCCTCTCTTTAATCCTCCTTCAGTAATTTCTTTCTTGGTGTGCTTCATGAAGAACTTGCGAATGGCTTCCTGATGGGAATCGAGCAGGTCTTTGGATACATTCTGGGCAGCCATATCAAATTCCTCCCAGTTGGTGATGGTGCGCATCGGGTTTTCCATACCATCATCATCTATCCATTTCGACATGGCGCGGTTGCCTTGAGAACCTGGTTTGCCGCCCATATATGACCAGAATATATATCCATCTTTGCATTCCCAGATCCAGTGTGTGGAGCGCGCACCCACAGTGCGTATGGTCCCGGCGCGCTTTATTAAACGTTTATCGAATTCCCACACCAGCAGGTTTGAGGCAGTCCTTTTCACCGCGGTCTCTTGCATGGAGATATCAACCTGTTGTCCCTCTCCGGTCTTTTCTCTGATGTAGTGTGCCGTTGCCGTCCCCAGTGCGGCAGCCGCGTTAGACTCATAGTATATTGTGTCCGGCCCCTCCCTGAGCGGTGGCCGGTCGGAATCCCCGTTAGTAGCCAGGATTCCGCTCATGGCGGAAACTATTAGTTCGCAACCCTTAAACCCTGAGTAAGGACCTCTCTGTCCGAAAGGAGTTATTGATGTAAGGATAATTCTGGGATTTATCTTCGTTAGTGCATCGTAACCAAGGCCAATGGAGTCCAGATAACCAGGTTTGAACGACTCAATAACAAAGTCAGAACGGGTGACCAGTTTCTTGAATAGTTCCTGGCCTCTCCTAGCTTCCAGGTTGAGTGTAATGCTGCGTTTATCGGTATTAAACGCCAGCCAGTACAGGCTTTTGTTGATATCTGGTTGGTTGTGTATATAAGGGGGAATACCCCGCGCCGGGTCGCCGCCCGGGGGTTCGACTTTAATAGTCTCTACCCCCAGGGCAGCCAGAATTTTACCACAAACAACCCCTTTTTCATCTGTAAGATCCAGTGCTCTAAAACTGGATAGCAAACTATCCAACATGATTGTCTTTACCCATGTTAGAAATTCTGTGGGGTTAGCAATATATTCAGGTAACCCCTTTTTACCTTGTTTCTAATCTGGCTCTTACTTATTCAGCCAGGCATTTTCCGGAGTCCACTGGGTATATTCAATTTCCATGATGCCATCACCTTTAACGTAAGTCTGTTTGGCGCAAACGCCTGAAGGAACCAGCAACGGCGTAAATATCGAATAGTCACCAAAGATTACCTGCTGCAAGTTCCAGATAACAGCTTTCTTTGTTGCCTGGTCCGGTGCTTTGCGTGCATCGACAAGCAGGGTTTCAATCTGAGCAGGATGAATAATTGTCTTATTCATAATGACGCCGCTATCGCTCAAATTCCTGGGGAAAATAAGCGCGGGATCAGAATCGGCTATTTGTGAAGCCAGGCACATTGCGTCGAATGATCCTCCCGGGGAAGTAAGCTGACGGTATCTCGCATTATCCGCTGTGTCGAGGTCTACAGTTATTCCAGCATTTGCATACATTGCCTGTAGGGCTGTGGCAACAGCTACTGTGTCAGGTGTGTTGAGTACAAGCATTTTTGTATGAAGGCCGGTGTATCCCGCAGCAGCCAGAAGTTGTTTGGCTTTTTCAGGATCGTAAGGATAACCTTTGTAATTCGGATTAGCCCATTGACTGGTAGGCACCGCCCACTGATTTATTGCGGTAGCATATCCATAGTAAAGCGAATCGACAATAGATTTAGCATTAGTAGCATAGCTTATTGCCTGCCTTACTTGCAGATTATTAAAAGGTGAAGTAGGTATAGCGCTGTTATACCAGACGCTAGATTGTTGAAGACCTAAACCTGTGTTGAGAGTGACGATATTAGCACCTGCTGCCTTGAGGTTACGAGCAGTAATCGGTGAAACAATATAGATAATATCTATTTCCTTGTTTAAATACGCGGCCTGCATTACAGTAGGATCAGCGAAGAAATCCCACTCTATCCCGTCGAGATAGGGCTTGCCTTTTTGCCAGTAATCAGGAAATTTTTTATAGACTTGTTTAACAGTCTTCTGCCAACTCACTAACATGAAAGGACCGGTGCCCACGGGGTTAAGGGTTACCCAGGCATCGCGGTCCTTGTCATTATCGGCTGATTTTTGCCAGGCGGTAGGCGAAATCATTGGACCGGCAAAGTAACCCATTCCTATAATAGCCGTGTTATTCCATTCCGGAAGGGTAAGTTTTACCGTGGAATCATCCACTATCTCTGTGGTTGAGCCTGCAGGCAATTCAGCACGTTTGGCGGCAAAAAAACGATCAAAGTTCCACTTTACTGCCTGAGCGTTAAACGGAGTTTGATCCTGGAACACAATTCCTTTCTTAAGAGATACAGTTATAGTCCTAGCTGCAGCATCGATTTTCCAATTGTCCGCCAGCCAGGGAACCATCTGTCCGCTAGAGTCATAACGTCCCAGACTTTCAACACACGTTTTTGAAGTCACGAAATCTTGAACGGTGGTTTGACCTGGCGGGTTGCCCAGAACCACACCGTCCACCTCTGTACCGATTTTGAGAATACCTCCTGTTTTGGGGACTGCAGGTGTCGGCTGAGTGGTTGAAGTTGCCGGCTGAGTGGTTGAAGTTGCCGGCTGAGTAGTT
>CAZXYV010000229.1:0-3666 GCA_964645025.1 uncultured Dehalococcoidaceae bacterium
ACGATGCCCGGGTGATGCCCAGCAGGACGGTATGCGCCGTGGCCGGTTCACCGCCCTCGGCCAGCACCTTGGCGTTGGTGTCTTCATAGTTATACTTATCCACGAGCTCGTCGGGGACGAGGTCGGTATCGCCGGCGGAATCGATGCGGACCTTGGTCAACATCTGGTGGGCGATGACCTCGATATGTTTATCGTTGATGTTCACGCCCTGGGAGCGGTAGACCTTCTGCACCTCATCGACGAGGTACTGCTGGACGGCCTCTTTACCCAGGATGCGCAGGATATCGTGCGGGTTAATCGAGCCGTCCGTCAGCTGCCGGCCGGCTTTCACGGCATCGCCGGTCTGTACCCAGATACTCGCCGTGGAGGGGACGACGTACTCGCGTTCCTCTTTCTCGGCGTAAGTTATCGTAAGCTGCTTCTTTTTCAAGTTGACTTCACCGGCGAAGCGCGCCACGATGGGCGGTTTCTCCAGGACGGGCTCGGTTGCCTTCTTGGAAGCCTCGGCGGGCGGTGGGGCGGCCAGTACCGTGCCGATATCCACCGACTGGCCGTTTTTGACCATCACTCGCCAGCCGGTGGGCAACGGATAGTCGTCATGATAGGTCTCGGTGCTGGCGATTTTAATTTTTCTGCCGTCCTCGGACTGGATGACGTCGGCGGTCCCATCTATCTCGGAGATAATTGCCTGGCCCCGGGGTGTCCTGGCTTCAAAAAGCTCCTCCACTCTGGGGAGACCGCTGGTAATATCGAGTCCGACGACGCCGCCGGTGTGGAAGGTACGCAGTGTCAGCTGGGTGCCGGGTTCGCCGATACTCTCGGCGGCGATAATGCCTACGGCGACATCATTTTCAATAAGGCGGCCGCGGGCAAGGTCCCGGCCGTAGCAGAACCGGCAGGTGCCCCGGCGCGACTCGCAGGTCAGGGGCGACCTGACAAAGACCTGGGTCAGTTTGGCGGCGGTGATTTTTTCTATCAATGGTTCGGTAATTTCTTCGTTTCGGGCGATGATAATCTCGCCGGTCTTGGCATCAGACACATCGCTGGCCACCAACCGGCCGAGGATACGCTCCGCCAGCGGCGGCAGGATACCTTTTTCTTTGGGCTCGGTTATCCAGACGCCCTCGGTGGTGCCGCAGTCGTCCTCGAAAGTGATAACGTCCTGGGCGACGTCGATAAGACGCCGGGTGAGATAGCCGCTATCGGACGTCCTGAGGGCGGTATCCGCCAGACCTTTGCGCGCGCCGTGGGTGGAAATGAAGTACTCCAGGACGCTGTGTCCTTCACGGAGACTGGACTTGATGGGGAACTCGATAATCTTGCCGGAGGGGTCGGTCATCAGACCGCGCATACCGGCCATCTGCCTTATCTGGGAGATATTACCCTTGGCGCCCGATGTCGCCATCATGTAGACGCCGCCGTAGCGGTCAAGGTTATTCTGGATGGTGGTGGTGATAGTGTTGGTGGTCTCCGTCCAGATATCGACGACCTGGTTGTATCTTTCATCCTCGGTAATCAGGCCGCGGTGATACTGGTCTGCAATAATGGCGATTCTGGCTTCGGTTTCCTCCAGCAGCTTGGGTTTGCTCTCCGGGACCACAATGTCATTCACGGCGATGGTGATGCCTGATTTGGACGCGTACTGGAAGCCGAGACGCTTGATGTTGTCCAGTATCTCGCCGGTCTCCTCGTCGGGGATCAGCTTGGTGCAGCGGGTAGCAATCTGTTTCAGGGTCGATTTATCGATTATCTTGTTATAGAAGCCCAGCTCTTTAGGCAGCACCTCGTTAAAGATAATGCGGCCGATGCTGGTCTTGATTATTTCACCGGTTTCCTTGTCCTTGACATTAATTTCTTCCCTGAGGTCGATGATGCCGAACTCGTAAGCGAGCCTGGCCTCCTCAAAGCTGCTGTAGGCTTTGCCGTTGCCGGTACTATGCTGCCGGATGGTGGTCAGATAGTAGCAGCCGAGCACCATATCGAGAGTGGGGGTGACGGTGGGTTCGCCGCTGCTGGGAAGTAAAATATTGTGATGGCTGAGCATCATATCCCGGGCCTCTTTAACGGCGGCGCGGGAAAGGGGCACATGGACGGCCATCTGGTCGCCATCGAAGTCGGCGTTGAAAGCGGAGCAGACCAGCGGGTGAATCTGGATGGCGCTGCCATCGATGAGCACCGGCTCGAAGGCCTGGATGCTGAGGCGGTGGAGGGTGGGGGCGCGGTTAAGCAGCACCGGGCGCTCCTTGATGACCTCTTCGAGGATGTCATAGACCTCGGCCTTGGCTCTCTCGACCAGTCTCCGGGCGCTCTTGATGTTGGGGGCCAGCCCCTGCGCTACCAGACGGCGCATGACAAAGGGCTTGAAAAGTTCGAGGGCCATGCGGCGGGGCAGGCCGCACTGGTGGAGCTTGAGCTCGGGGCCGCAGACGATGACGGAACGCCCGCTGTAATCGACGCGTTTGCCGAGCAGGTTCTGGCGGAAACGCCCCTGTTTGCCGCGGAGCATGTCCGAAAGCGACTTGAGCTTATGGTTGCCGCTGATGGAGATGGCGCGCCCGCGGCGGCCGTTATCGATGAGGGAGTCCACGGCTTCCTGGAGCATGCGTTTTTCATTACGAACGATAATTTCCGGCGCGCCGATGTCAATCAAGTGGCGTAGCCGGTTATTGCGGTTGATAACCCGGCGGTACAGGTCGTTAAGGTCACTGGTGGCGAAACGCCCGCCATCGAGCTGCACCATGGGCCGCAGGTCGGGCGGGAGCACCGGCAGCACCGTTAAAATCATCCAGTCCGGCTTGTTGCCGCTGTTGCGGAAAGCCTCGACGACGCGCAGCTGCTTGCTGGCTTTCTTCCGCCGCTGCCCCGAAGAAGACTGGGTCTCCTGGAGCAGGTTGTTCCGTATTTCATCGAGGTTGATGCCTTTCAGGATGTGCAAGATAGCCTCGGCACCCATACCGGCCTCGAAGACATTGCCGTATTTCTGCTTGAGGTCGTGGTACTGGTTCTCGGTGAGGAGCTCTTTAACATGTAGTTCCTTGATTTTCTGGATATCGAGGGCCAGCTCCTCCTCTATCTTGGCCTTTTCCTCAACGAACTGACCGCGGAGTTTATTGATTTCCTCATCGGATGCCTTTTCAGTCTCCGCCCCGGCTACTTTGGCATCCACACTTTTCTGGCCTTCCTCCAATTTCAGTCGGGCGTTTTCCTCGAGCTGCTGGATGGCCTTTTCACGGGACTGTTCGTTAACCGAAGTGACAATGTATTGTGAGAAATATAGGACATGCTCCAGGCTGCGCGGCGAAAGGTCGAGCAGCAGGCCGATGCGGCTGGGGATGCCCTTGGCGAACCAGATATGGCTCACCGGGCAGGCCAGCTCGATGTGCCCCATGCGCTCCCGCCTTACTTTGGCGCGGGCAACCTCGACGCCGCATTTGTCACAGATAACGCCCTTGTAGCGGATTCTCTTGTATTTACCGCAGTAACATTCGAAGTCCTTGGTCGGACCGAAAATTCTCTCGCAGAAAAGGCCGTCCCGTTCCGGTTTGAGCGTACGGTAGTTGATGGTCTCCGGCTTGGTTACTTCTCCGTAGGACCAGCTCCTGATTTGCTCCGGTGAAGCCAGTGAAATCCGGACCGCATCAAAATCATTAATCTCGAACATCGTCT
>CAZXYV010000230.1:0-3655 GCA_964645025.1 uncultured Dehalococcoidaceae bacterium
CCAGCTTTTCCAGGACGGTTGAAGAAAGTTCCAGCTTGCCGGTGGGGGTGGGGAACCCTCCCCCCTTACGCCAGTAATCGGTCTTATATTTGTAATAGACCTGGTCTTCGTTCATACAACCGGAAATAACATTCTGGCTGAACTGCTTCCAGGTGATGCCGCCTTTTTTAAGCTGGGCATCGAGGCAGGCTTCGACGTCTTTAAACCAGTACCGCGGGGCGACGCGTTTGCCGAGCTCGTTGAATATCCAGACATCGGACTTCGCTTCGCCCGGCGGCTCGATGCATTTGTTATGGGCCTCAATCATAAAGCGGGGGTGCATGTCATAGATATCGTCGATTTCCAGCCAGTGCGCCGACGGCAGGACGATATCCGCCATCTCCGCCATCGGCCCCCAGAACTGGTCGACCTGTACCAGGAAGTCCACTTTTTTCAGCCCTTCGACCACTTCCCTGGTATTGGCCATGTGGAGTATCTGCTGGCCGCCCACGCTTATCCAGACGCGGACAGGCTTGTCACCTTTATTCAAATCCCGTATGACGGCATCGGGATTGCAGGTGCGGGCGGCGCCCATTTTAAATCTGTCCCCGCCGTAGATGTGGCTCTTCATCGTATCGGTGATGGGGATTTCATTGAAAAAGTCTTCGATGAGGCCGGTTTTAGGCAAGACCCAGCTGACCATACCGCCGGGCCTTTCGATATTGCCGCAGATACCGATAAGGCAGGTTATCGCCCTCATAGTCTGGCCGCAGTTGGCCTGCCGTTCCACCGAGCTACCCACCTGGATGCAGCCTGGCGTATCCACGGCGAACATCCGGGCGGCCTGGATAATCTTCTCTTTAGGTATCCAGGTAATCTCGGACACTTTATCCACCGGGTATTCCGCCGCCCTCTTTTTTAGCTCCTCGAAGCCGTAAGTCCAGTTCTCCACGAATTCTTTGTCGTAGAGCCCTTCGCTGATAATGATATTCATCATGCCCAGGGCCAGGGCGGCGTCCGTGCCGGGGCGTATCTGGAGCCAGAGGGTCGCCCGGGAGGTGTAAGCCGTGGCCCGCGGGTCGATGATTATTAAGTTTTTACAGTAGTCCAGCGATTTCATGTACCAGTAGCACATCTCGGAGTCGGCGCTGCTGATTTCCAGTTGCTTCGCCCACATTATCTGGGTTTTAGGATATTCCCCGCCCCACCCGTGATAATCGCAGTACAGCCGGCCGTAGCCGGTCACCAGGCCGTAGATACCCAGTCTGGGGCTGTGGCAGACGTAGCCCGGAGAGATGACATTAGCCGAACCCATGGCGCGGGAAAAACGGTGGGTATAACGGTTGTAGCCCCGGCCTGTCCCTTGAGATGTGGCGACCGTCCAGGGGCCGTATTTTTCAGAGGCTTCTTTGACTTTAGCGGCGATGGTATCCAGCGCCTCGTCCCAGCCGATTCGCTGCCACTTGCCTTCCCCCTTCTCTCCCGCCCTCTTATACGGATAGATAATGCGGTAAGGATTATCGATGTGCTGGATGCTGGAGAGACCCTTGGCGCACATGGTGCCACGGGTGGTAGAGTCCGGGTTGCCCTCGATATGGGTAATCGCGCCGTCCTGTACTTCGACCAGGACACCGCAGCCGCCGTGGCAACTTTTACAGGTTGTCTTGATTATCTTCTTTTCGCCCATTTAACTCCTAGTAAGCCGCTACTTTGGGAAGTATCGGCCGGTGGATACCGACCTTAAGCAGGCAGTACTTCAAAGCGAAAGCGCCGATGGTATGACAGGCGATGGCGGTAATCAGCATCACGCTGGAGACCTCGGTGCCGGTATAGAAGCTGGAAACGGAGATAGCCAGTGGCACCAATATGCCCAGGACGATGATACCGGCCCAGAAAGCGGCGGCCACACGTCCCACTATCAGCTCCTTGACCGATAGCTTGGCCACCGCGGAGGTATAGTTGGCGCTTATCAGATAGACAGCGATGATGAAAGCGTTGACAATTAGTGTGATACGGCTCCACATCTCGGCGGAAGCGATGTTTACGTCGCCGCCGGCCAGGCCGATACCCATTATCAGGCCGAAGCCATCGGCGATGCCCGCCAGCAGGAAGACCACGGGCAGGATACCGGTATTCCAGAAGGGGACGCTCTTGCAGTAGTTCATAATGAAGCCGCCGTAGATACCGGTCAGCAGGGCGAAGATACCGCCCAGAGTGGCGAAGACCCAGTAGAGCGGCGCATCAGCCGCACCCAGGTAAGGGGCAAAATCGAAGTAAGGGTTGCGGATGACCAGTTGCACCAAAGCGAAGCTGCTGAAGAAAATGGTAAATAAAATACCACGCGCAAACCAGGATGTCTTCCAGGCATTGGAAAACGGCGGGATGGTGCGGTAAAAGCGGAGCGGCTTGCCGAAGTAGGCCAGATGAATGGGAAGCTTGAGAAACATGATAATGACCCAGCCCACGACCATGCCCCACCAGTTGTTCATGAACAGGGACACCAGGTACAGCCCGGAACCCAAGCTGGTGAAGACCTCGGCTATCCAGACCATCATGCCTCTTCGCTCGATCCATTCCCTCTGAGGCATGGGCTTCACCATCCATTCGTGGGTGGTCATCCACTGCCGTGTCTGCATATCAACTTCCCGCCTTCTTGCCGAAAATCTCCCTGGCCCTGTCCTCCATGGTACTTAAATGCTGGATATGAATGCCTGTCCTGGTCTCCGGCGGGGCCAGGTTCGAAGGCGCGTTACCGATTTTACCATCGATATAGTAGACCGAAGGGTCGGTGCCATACTCGGGATGAAGCTGGAAGGCGTTCTTTTCTTTAATCAACCGGGAAATTTCGCTGTCGGGGTCATCGAGGTCGCCGAAGGTGAGCGCCCGGGCCTGGCAGGTGTTGACACAGGCGGGGGTAGCTTGACGATCCACGCCCGGCTTATATCCCTTGGACATGCCGGCATCGATTCTTTCCATGCAGAAATTGCATTTTTCGGTCGTCCCCGGGTAATGGGGATAGAGCTTTTTACCCGCTTTCTCGAACCGGGTCTTCTCATATTTCGGGAAATAGCCGGTATCTTTATCTTTAGATAAAAAGGTGCGGTTCTGATAGGGGCAGGCCACCACGCAATAGCGGCAGCCGACGCATTTGGTGTTGTCCACGTACACGATGCCGTCATCCCGCTTCTTGGTAGCCTCCGCCGGGCAGACCTCGACGCAGGGCGCCTCTTTACATTGATTACAGCGTACCGCGAAGGTGGTCACCGAGGCATCCGCCGTTTGTCCGACCTCCGGTTCCCAGGCTATTAACCTGGGCCAGGTCATGCCGATAGGTAAAAAGTGCTCGACCCGGCAGGCTGCCACGCAGGCATGACACCGCGTGCATTTTATCAGGTTGACCACCATTCCCCATCTCATTTCAGTCTTTGTTTGTTCCTTTTAAATGATTATGCTTCTTAAAAATGATAAAATACTACGCATACACGCTATTTGATTGCCTGATATTATCTCCAGATAAACAGCATACGTAATAATATTATAAAAAAAGTGTTAAATCATTAATTTGTAATTTAGTTTACATAGTAACATATGTTTCTTAGTTTGTCAATACTTGTTTTATACCTATTTTCAATTATTCTTGGCCAGCCCTTTATCGCATCGCAGCTTGACAAAATTT
>CAZXYV010000231.1:0-3577 GCA_964645025.1 uncultured Dehalococcoidaceae bacterium
CGGGCGACGGCATAGCCGAGGCGCAGGCCGGGCAGGCCGTAGTCCTTGGTCATGGAGCGCAGGACGATGACGTTGCCATTCTGGATGAGGTCGAACGGGTTCCAGCTTTCCTCCACGAAAGCGACATAGGCCTCGTCGAGCACCAGCAGGGTATCTCCCAACGCGCTCACGACTTGCTCGATGTCAGCGCGCAAGAAGTATTTACCTGTGGGGTTATTGGGATTGCAGATCAAGACCGCGCGAGGACGGCGCTGACGAATGATTTCGGTGATTTCGGCTATATCTGGAGAAAAGTCGTCCTGTTCCAGGGCACGGTGCTTCAGCGGACGGGCGCCGGCGATGCGGACAGCGACTTCATATTCGCCGTAGGTGGGTCCCAGAATAAGGACGGGGTCTCCCTGCCGGAAATAGGTCAGGGCGATGAGCCTGATGATTTCGGTGGTGCCGCTCCCCACCAGGATGTTTTCCGGGGCTACTTTAATTCTCTCCGCCAGCCTGAGTTTCAGCTCGGTGGCCTGCGAATCCGGGTATCTCTCGACCGCACAGTTCATTAGGCTGTCTTTGATTCCCGGCGGCGGCATGAACGGATTGGTCGAAACACTGAAGTCGAGGACTACATCGGGTTCGATACCCAGTGTCTTGAGCTCGGCGTAGTCGATGCCGCCGTGCGGGCAGGCCTTGAGTCCGGCCAGATACTTTTTAGGTTGTAATGGCAAAGCGAATCACCTCCTCCAGCAGGCAGAGCAGCACCCAGCAAGACGCCGCTATCGAAAACAGTTTTACCGCGCCATCGATAGTCCTGGTCGAAGGGGCGGTCCCGCCTTCTCTAAAAGTATAGTGCCCCTCCTTTTCCAGTCGTGTATCTAACGTTCCGGCCATGACCGCTATCGTCCAGCCGGCGTTGGGGCTTTCCGTTCTGGAGTGCTCGTGCCGGGCGGCCTGCCAGGCCCTACGGCCGCTTTTCTGAAACGCGGCGGCTAATACCAGCAGTAGTGCCGCCAGCCTTGCCGGAAGGTAGTTCAGGACATCGTCCAGCCGGGCGGCGAACTTGCCCAGGTACTCGTACCGGCCGTGATAGCCTATCATCGCGTCCAGGGTATTGACCACGCGGTAGCCGATAGCCCCCGGCACCCCGAGGAGCAGGAAATAGAACATGGGCGCCACCAGGCTGTCACAGGTGCCCTCCGCGACGGACTCTACCGCCGCCGAGGCCAGCAGCGTCCCGGATAAATTGGCCGTGTCACGGCTGACCAGCGCCCGCAGCTCGAAGCGCGTTGCATCGAGTTTAGCGTCCTGTAAAAGCCGCCTGACCTTCAGCGCCGCCCGCCGCAGTCCGGTGATGGAAAAGGTGCTCTTGAAGAGTAGCGCCGACATGATGATGCCGGCTGCGACGTTAAAACGCCAGATATAGAGAACAATAAAATAGGCGGGGACAACGAAAAGCGCCGTGGTAAATAAAGTCATCGCCATGCCGTAGACGAACTGCCCGGCGGGTTTGAGCTTCAGGCCGCCTTTTTCCAGAAAGGCGATAACTTTACCCATCCAGGCGACCGGGTGTAAGGCGTTCGGCGGGTCGCCCAGCGCCAGGTCGATGATTACAGCCAGGGCCAATAATGCTACCGTTTCCATCACTTTGTTCCGGTTACCTTATTCTGGTGGGCGCCCAGCAGTACGGTGGGGAGTCCGTTCACAGGATGGGCAAAGACGCAGTTCGCCGCGCCGTAGACCAGCTGCAGGTTCCTTTCCGTGATGACATCCTGCGGTTTACCCTCGGCATGGACGTGCCCCTCGTGAATCAGGATAACGCGGTCGCAGTACTGCGCCGCCAGGTTGAGGTCGTGGAGGGCCGCCAGCACCGTCAGTTTGTTTTCCGTGCAGAGCTGCTTGATGAGGTCGAGTATCTCCACCTGCCGGCCGATATCCAGGTTGGCCGTCGGCTCGTCGAGCAGTATCGCCTGGGTCTCCTGCACCAGCACCAGGGCGATAAGGAGGCACTGTATTTCCCCGCCGGAAAGCTCGTTAACGTGACGGTTAGCCAGGGGGTCGGTGCCGGTCTTTTGCATGGCCTCCCAGGCCAGCGTCCAGTCACGGCGTCCCTCCGACTGGAAAAGGCCCAGGTGGGGGTTCCGGCCCATGAGCACGATTTCGAAGGCGGTGAAGGTGCTGGGCAGCAGGGGCAGCTGCGGTACTACCCCGACCAGGCAGGCCAGCTCCCGCCGCGGTATTTTATTAATATCCTGGCCGTTGACCGCTATTTTACCCGAGTCCGGGTGTATCACCCGGCTCAGCGCCTTGATGACGGTGGATTTACCGGAACCGTTCGGGCCGATAAGCCCCACCATTTCCCCCGGCGACGCTTTAAGGGTAATATCACGTAACACCGGCTGGTGGTAATAGCCCAGGGTTACGTTCCGCATTTCCAGCTCTATCATGTTTTATCCTTTAGAAGATTGCCTTTTTCCGCCGCCTTAACAGGTATAAAAAGAACGGGGCGCCGCAGATGGCGGTGATCACCCCTATCGGTATCTCCGAAGGTGCCAGCACGGTACGCGCTATCAGGTCGGTGATAATCATGAAGATGGCCCCGGTCAGCACCGCCAGCGGCAGCAGCATACGGTGGTCAGCCCCCCATATCAGCCTCACCGCGTGGGGGATAATGATACCGACGAAACCGATGGTGCCCACGAAGGAGACGCTGGCTGCCGTAACCAAAGTGGCCGCCGCTAGCAGCATCAGCTTGAACCTTTCCACGTTTACCCCCAGCTGTTGCGCTTGCTCCTCGTCGAGCTGCATGACATTAAGCAACCGGGCGAAGATGATAATGACGGCCGTCCCCGCGGCCACGTAGGGCAGAACAATCTTTATTTCCGACCACTGGCTCAGGGCGAAGCTACCCATCAGCCAGAAGATAATGCTGTGCATCTTGTCCCCGCTGGAGATGATGAGGTAAGAAACGATGGAACCGAGCAGGGCACTCAGCGCCACGCCGGCCAGGATGAGCGTGGTCACGGGGAGGGTTTTACCCGTCCTGGCCAGCAGGTAAACGGCCACGGTCGCCAACAGCGCCCCGATGAAGGCGAGCAAGGGAATGAGGCCGAAGCCGGCGATGTTCCAGCTAACGGGCAGCAGGAAACCCGTGACGGCTCCAAGGGATGCACCTTGCGCCACGCCGATAAGGTATGGGTCGGCGAGGGGATTACGGAAGAGTCCCTGGTAGGTAGCCCCGGCAGTAGCCAGGGCGGCGCCGACCAGCCCGGCCAGGATAACGCGCGGCAGCCGTATGTCCAGCACGATAGTCGCGACGGCGCTTGGCCAATTTTGGGTGATATCTACAAAAGGCAGTTTATCTATTAAAATACGGAACGTGGTCGAGAGCGGGATGTGCACGCTGCCCACGCTTGTGGCCAGGGCGATGGCCGCGATGAGCCCCGCGGACAACCCCACGAGGCTGATGACGTGCGTGCGCCTCCCTGAAAAGAAAGTCACGACCGCCGATTTTTCTACCGGGTTAGATAACAAACTCTTGCCTTACTCTAATATTCTGTCATTGCGAGGGCGTAGCCCGAAGCAATCCGTA
>CAZXYV010000232.1:0-3575 GCA_964645025.1 uncultured Dehalococcoidaceae bacterium
ACTGGGATATATCTGATCCAGCCGGTTGTTTTGAAATAATATTCGGAAACGGCGAACTCTTCCGCACGGGGGCGGCAGCCGGCTCAGGCACGATCGAAGATCAATGGGCTGCCGGAGGTTCACAAAAAGAAGCTGCCGGGCCTTCTTCTTCTTCGTGGTACCGTTTGATACAGGGAGCTCAGGGAACCATGGGGATCGTGACCTGGGGCACCGCCCGGTGCGAGATACTTCCCAAGCTTGAAGAGCCGTTTTTCATCGGTTCCTCTGACCTGGAACAGGTCACCGATATCGTGCACTGGCTGGTGCGGCTGAGGCTGGTTAACGAGTGCCTGGTATTGAATGACGTCAATACCGCCGCGCTTATGGCGAAAACTAATTATGAATACCAGGCAATACGTAAATCATTGCCGCCATGGGTCATTTTTTTTAATGTAGCGGCTTATGACTACTTCCCTCAGGAGAGGATTAAGGGGCAGGTAGAAGATATGCAGGCTCTGGCCCAAAAGTCAGGCGCCAAGCCTGTTAAAAACCTCGGGGCATTATCCGCCGGAGATATGCTTACGGTCGTCCAGAAACCTTCCGCCGAGCCGTACTGGAAGCTCCGGCGCAAAGGCAACTGCCATGATATGTTCTTCGTCACAATTTATGAAAATCTGGAAAAACAGATCCAGGTCATGTCCGAGGTAGCGGATTCATCAGGATTTTCATCAGCAGAAATGGGTATTTATCTGCAGCCGATCGTCCAGGGAGTCAATTGCCATTGTGAATTCAACTTGTTTTATAAGCACCGGGATTCATCCGAAGCTAAACGGGTAAAAGAATTAGCTGCTAACGCTACTGAAAAATTGATAGATGCCGGGGCATATTTTTCCCGGCCTTATGGCGAAAACACGGTGGCGATAATGAACCGCGATGAAGCTACCGTAGAGGCTTTAAAGAAAATCAAGAGAATAACAGATCCAGGCAACATAATGAACCCCGGTAAGCTCTGTTTTTAAAGCTAGGGATAGAAGAAAAAGGAATCAGGAGAAAGAAGATGGCGCTAAAAGATTTTAAAGATGATATGACAACCTGCTGCCGCTGCTCGGCGTGTAAATTCGTCCCCCTGGAAACTCTGAAAGACCCCGTTTATGTAAATGTTTGCCCCAGCATCGCTCGTTTTGATTACCGCGCTTATTCCGGAGGCGGCAGGCTGGGCCTTGGTGTGGCCTTGCTGGAAAATAAACTCGATCCTTCTTCAGGTAAGCTGCAGGAGGTTGTTTATAATTGCCAGATGTGCGGGGCGTGTGATGTCTCCTGCAAATATGCCATGGATATGGAGGTACTTGACTCAATCTGCGAGATAAGGGCAGAGATGGTCAAACTGGGCAATACCCCACCTGTCCTGGCGAAAATGGCGGCCGGTCTCAAACAGAACAAACCGATGGTGTTGGAAACAGAAACTGGGCGCGGGGAATGGGCTAAGGAACTTAAGGTCAAAGATTATACAAAGGAACGAACCGAAGTTGCTTTCCATGCCGGTTGCCGTGCCTCCTCCAATAAGTCGTTGTGGAATGTTGCGCAATCGACGATCAAGCTTATGCAAAAAGCCAGAGTGGATGTCGGCATAGCTTTTAATGAATCCTGTTGCGGCGGCCGCGCGTACCAAATGGGCTTCCAGGCGGAAGCAATCGAGCAGGCCAGGCGCGACATGGCTGTATTTAAAAAGGCCGGCGTTAAGACACTGGTTACCGGCTGCGCGGAGTGTTACTTCGCTTTTAAGGTCTTGTGCGATAAGTTCGGTATCAAGGGCGACCTTGAAGTATTACATTCGTCCGAGTACTTCAGCCGTCTTCTTAAAGAAAGGAAGCTAATACCGTCCAGGCCGGTTAATATGACGGTGACCTATCACGATCCCTGCCATTTAGGCAGGCAGGGTGAAGCGTATATTCCCTGGGAGGGAAAAAGAAAACCCGGCCAATTGATTGTATTTGATCCGCCGAAGGAGTTCCGCCGGGGCAACAAAGGGGTTTACGAAGCGCCGCGTGAAGTCCTGAAAAGTATTCCCGGTTTGAAGTTAGTGGAGATGGAAAGACACAAGGAGTTTGCCTGGTGTTGTGGGGCTGGGGGAGGCGTAAGGGAATACAACCCGGAATATGCTCGTTGGACGGCCGCGCAGAGAATCGGAGAGGCCGCCAATACAACCGCGGATGCCATAGCGAGCGGTTGTCCGGGTTGCGAGAGCCTGTTCGCGGATGTCTTAAAGGGCGGTTCTGCCAGGCTGAAAATATTCGATATTGTTGAGTTACTGGCTGATTCAATTTTATAAACGAGGAGAGAGCGATGGCAATTGCAAAAGACCAGTACCGAGCTTTTGAAGAAATCGTTGGCCCTAACCGTATTTCTGATGATCCGGTAATTATGTACCCATACTCCTGGAGATCGGGGCTGTATGCCCCTCCAGTAAGCTTTTCCCCGCTTTTTGAAGCTGTGGTACTCCCGGAAAGGACGGAAGAGGTCCAAAAAATCGTAAAGCTTTGTAATAAATTCGGGCTTCAATTCAAAGCGAGCAGCACCGGGTGGGGCCCGTATAATGACCCTACCGCACCCGGATGCATAAAAATCGACTTGAGACGTATGAACCGTATCGTGGAAATAAATGAAAAAAATATGTATGCCGTCGTTGAACCCGGCGTTATAGGGACCCAACTCCAGGCGGCATGCATGAAATTAGGGTTGAACTGTAATCAGAACGGCGCGGGAACGAATTGTTCGGCTTCGCCGGTCGTAGCGCACTGCGGCTTTGGACATCTAAGCCAGAGCGGCAGCTACGGAGAGCGCAATCAACTTGCACTGGAATGGGTGACGCCGGAAGGAGACCTCGTAAGATTAGGATCGCTCGGTTCGGTCGGCCGGTGGTTTTGCGGCGATGGGCCAGGTCCTTCCTTGAGAGGCGCAATACGTGGAAATGTTGTTCCCATGGGCGGATTGGGTGTGTTTACCCTGGCGGCGACTAAACTTTACCACTGGCCGGGACCGGAAACGGTTGAACTTGATGGGGTTTCGCCCACCTATATTCCCAAGTCTATTTCTGAATATTTCCTTATCCGTGTATATTCTTTTCCTTCGATGGATAGGATGGACGAAGCCCAGCAGAAGATTGGCGAAGCGGAAATTGCCTATGAGCTCATGGGATTCAACAAAGGAATGGCAGCCTCAAACATTGCCACCAGTAACGAAGAAATGGTCAAACTGCACGCCGAGTTTAGTAAAGTGCTATCCGATTATTGTCTGATGGTGATAATAGGCGGAAATTCCAAGAACGATTTTAACTACAAGGTCAAGGTATTGAACCAAATAGCTGAAGAAACTGAAGGAACCTCGTTAGCCCGCCTATCAAATGATCCAAAGGTAGCGGCCGGTTGTACCTGGAGATGGTTACGCTCTACCGGCTCCATTCGGGAAGTATTCCGGGCAACTGGTTGTTTTGCAGGTGAAGTCGGAGGAACTGATGTATTCCGCCTGATGGCTGATTATATTGTTGAAACAGCCAAAGTCAAACAAAAAATGATTGACGATAAATTAATTTTCGACGA
>CAZXYV010000233.1:0-3571 GCA_964645025.1 uncultured Dehalococcoidaceae bacterium
GCGGTACAGCGGATGCAGGACTGCATCGAACGGCATATGACGGAACCGATAACCCTGCACATGCTGGCGCAGGCCGCCGGGTATTCTCCGTGGCATGCGGCGAGGATATTCAAAGAGCTGACCGGCAAAAACCCTTTCGACTACATCCGGGAGATGCGGCTTTCGCGCGCGGCCGTCAGGCTCCGGGACGGGGACGAAAGGATAATCGATGTCGCCCTGGACTTCGTCTTCGAATCGCACGAAGGGTTTACCCGGGCGTTTTCCAAACAGTTCGGCATGAGTCCGCGCCGTTACAGCCGGAACAAGCCGCCGGTCAAGCTCTTTATGCCCGCGCCGGCCCGTGATTATCACCTTAGACTACAAAAAGGAGAGATAGCCATGCCAGTTAAAAACAAGATGAACACCGTTTTTGTCCAGGTCATCGACCGCCCGGCACGTAAGTTGATTCTTAAGCGGGGGGTCAGGGCAAAAGACTACTTTGCCTATTGCGAGGAACTGGGCTGCGACATTTACGAGGCGCTTAAGGGCGTGAAAGACGCTCTTTACGAGCCCATCGGGATGTGGCTGCCGCAAAACCTGCGCAAGCCGGGCACCTCGGAATATGCCATGGGCGTGGAAATGCCGGCCGAATATTCCGGAGAAATCCCGGAGGGGTACGAAATCATCAAGCTCAAGCCGTGTAAAATGATGGTCTTCCAGGGGCCGCCGTACGATGACGCGAAGTTCGAGGAAGCCATCGGCGACCTGTGGGAGGTGATGAAAACCTATAATCCGGAGCTCTACGGCTTCGCCTGGTCGGATGAAGACGGGCCGCGCTTTCAGCTCGAACCGCAGGGCTACCGCGGCTATATCGAGGCGCGTCCGGTCAGGCAGCTGAACGTAAAATAATTTCCTGATAAAAAGCGCACAAGCGAGAGGGGGCATTGCCCCCTCTCCCCCTGTGATTTATGAGAAAGCAGCCGGCGTGGCGGTAAATGTTGACTCTGGCCCCGCTACATGTCCGGTCAATACCCTTCCTCTTTCCATTTGGACCAGTCTACTGATGCCCTTTCCGCGTCGGTCAGTACCTGCGGGAACAGTTTTTCAGTATGGACAGGCCCTTGATTTACTTCTATAAATATCCAGGGCCTTAAGGTTTTTTTGATAATGTATGGGCAATGTATCAGGTTCGGAGGGATATAGACTACCGTCGACTTGGTGATGGTATGCTTTTCCCTTTCGGGGCCCATCTGTAATTCCACTTCCGCCCCGAGGTCGGTAGGATCGTCAGGATTTGTGCCGACGAGTATCAGGAGTTCGGCATCCTTGTGTATGTGCGGCGGATGTCCCACGCCGACCGTATCACCGGAGCGGCCGGCTGCTTTGGGAAGGTTCCAGTGGACCCAGTAAAAGTGAGACCCTTCAAATGAATTGTGGTCCACTCGCGCAATGCCGGTACGCCCGTGTGCTATTTCCTCCGGCTTGGCATTGTACGTTTTGAAGTATTTACCGTATTTGGTTCCGTCCATTGTTGTCTCCTTTCATTTGCCTTGCGCTTTCGGGTGTTATCATTAAAACACAATGCATCTTCTGAATCAAGCCAAGCGGTTCCCGGAGACGCAATGAAAAAATGAAAGTCTAATTCTGGCCGGATACAGTCAGGGATTTCAGGCTGGTTTCAATAACCACTCGCGCGCTTTCTCCGCCGCCCGCGCCCGGTGGCTCACTTTATTTTTCTCCTCCAGCGTCAGCTCCGCTATCGTCTTGCCCAGCTCCGGCAGGTAAAAGACCGGGTCGTAGCCGAAGCCCCGGTTGCCCCTGGGTTTTGTAGTAATGACGCCCCGGCATACTCCTGTGAAAAGCTCGACTCTACCATCGGGCGCAGCGATGGCGATAACACAGCGGAATTGCGCCGTACGTTCCTTTTCCGGTACACCCCTGAGCTTGGAAAGCAGGTATTTGATTCTATCGGCGTCGGTGGCGCCTTCTCCGGCGTAGCGGTGGGATAATGACCCCGGCTCGCCCCCCAGGGCGTCCACCTCCAGCCCCGAATCATCCGCCAGTGAAAGCAGGCCGCTTTCTTTAGCGAGGGTGGTGGCTTTTAGCCGGGCGTTTTCCTCAAAGCTTCCCCCCGCTTCCTCTACCACCGTGGTGATGCCCTGCTCGGACAGCGTGACGATTTGATAGGGGATGCCTGTGAGCAGGGCCTGATACTCACGTACCTTGCCTTTATTGTTGGTCGCTAAAAGGAGCCTGGGTTTTGTCTCACTCAAGGTTAACTGACCTGCTCCTCAGTATTCGATTCCTTTTCGGGCTTTGACACCTTCATCAAAGGGATGTTTGACCTTGACCATCTCGGTGACCAGGTCGGCTATTTCGAGCAATTTGTTATCCGCGTAGCGCCCGGTGAGGATAAGCTCGACGTGGGGCGGTTTGTTCTTGATAAGTTTCATGACATCTTCCAGCCCGATGAGGTCATAGCATACCGCCACGTTGACTTCGTCCAGCACCACGAGGTCGTAGTTACCGCTCATCACGGCTTTTCGGGCGGCTGCCAGGGCGGCTCCGGCCTGTGCTTTTTCTTCAGGCTTGATTTTACCCGGGTCGGTAAATTTCCGGAGGCCGAATTGTGCCACCTCTACATTGGGGAGCTGGGACAGGACTTTATACTCCCCGTAGGCGTAGTTGCCCTTCATGAAAGAGACCAGGAAGACTTTTAAACCATGACCGGCGGCCCTGACGATGGTGCCCACGGCGGCGGTGGTCTTGCCCTTGCCGTTGCCGGTAAAGACCTGGACCAGACCCTTTCCGGTTTTACGGATCAATGAATCCCCCTTCGCGGATGATTAATTAGTTCAGTCTAGCAGCACGTTCGCAGACTGTCAATCAGGACGGTGAACCGGTGATATTTAATGATAGTGCTCAAGCCTGGTGTACAGCCCTGAGCCTGTTCCGGAAGAAGGTTGTAATACCCACCAGGGCCGGTAGCGCCACGCCGTAAGCGATGAGCGCCGGCGGTATCTTGAGCCACCAGTCCACGAAGGGCAGCACGATAAAGAGAAAGGCCATCGAAGGGGTAACATTACGTCTGAAGATGAGAATTAACAAAGTAGGCAGGGTCAGTATCAGCATCGGCAGGGTTACCAGGACGAATAAAATACCGATGGTCGTGCTCACGCCCCGCCCCCCTCGGAAGCCGAGAAAGACCGGCCAGTTATGCCCGATAACGGCGGCGGCGCCGGTAACCATGACAGCCGTCTGGGACAGGTGGCCGGACTGGGCGATTAGCACCGCCAGGGCGCCTTTGGCGACATCGATGACTCCCACGAGTATGCCTGCCTTCGAGCCCAACTCGCGATAGACGTTGGCGGCGCCGGCGTTCTCATCTCCCATGCGCCGGATATCTTTACCCATTACGATGCGCCCGACGATATAGGCCGTCGGTATAGCGCCCAGGACGTAGCCGATTAAGATTACTAACCAGACGGGCATATCTCGCTCCTGGGGTGGTGCCGGGAGAGGGACTCGAACCCACAAGGATTGCTCCGGCGGATTTTAAGTCCGCTGCGTCTGCCATTCCGCCATCCCGGCA
>CAZXYV010000234.1:0-3537 GCA_964645025.1 uncultured Dehalococcoidaceae bacterium
TTAAAATCCCTCTTTCCAGCTGGGCGTAGGCCACGGTTATGTAATAGAGGGCTTCCCCAAATGGTGAAGTGGTGACCTGCCCCCCGAAAACGATACCAGGTATAATATCGTAAAAAGGGGGAATGAATGGTCAAAAAGGGTTATACACCGGAACAAATCATCAATAAGTTACGCGAGGCTGAAGTACTGCTCAGCCAGGGAGCTACACTCTCCATTATCCTGAAGAAGATTGGCGTAAGTGATGTTACCTATTACCGCTGGCGCAAAGAATACGGCGGTATGAGGGTAGACCAGGCGAAGAGACTGAGAGATTTAGAGCAGGAAAACTCCCGCTTGAAGAAGCTGGTAGCCGATCTTAGCCTGGACAATGCCATTTTGAAAGAAGCCTCCCGGGGAAACTTCTAAGCCCGTCCCGCAGACGCAAGATAATAATACATGTTTGCCAGGAACTTAAAGTCTCGGAAAGGCGGGCGTGTCAGGTATTCGGACAAGTCAGGGCTACCCAGCGTCGTAAGGTATCACTGCCGTCCGATGAAAAGCAACTCACTACTGATATTATTGCCCTGGCAACGAAGTACGGACGGTATGGCTACCGAAGGATTACCGCTTTATTGAATAACGAAAGAGGCTGGAAGGTGAATCATAAGAGGGTGGAACGCATCTGGCGGCGGGAAGGGCTCAAGGTGCCGAAGAAGCAACCTAAACGAGGTAGATTATGGCTCAATGACGGCTCCTGTATCAGGCTTAGGCCAGAGCATAAGGACCACGTCTGGAGCTATGATTTCATGATAGACCGCACGGCCGATGGCAGGGCCTTCAAGATACTGAATATCATCGATGAATTCACCAGGGAATGCCTGGCTACCCTGGTAGCCCGTAAGATTACAAACCAGGAAGTGATCGATATCATCTTTAACCTGTTTATCTTCCGAGGGATCCCGGAGCATATACGTTCCGATAACGGCCCGGAGTTTACGGCCAAAGCAGTGAGGAAATGGCTTAACAAGCTGGGTGTGAAGACTCTGTTTATAGAACCTGGTAGCCCATGGGAAAACGGGTATATAGAATCATTTAACGGCAAAATGAGGGATGAGCTGCTTGATCGGGAAATCTTTACGACTCTTGATGAAGCAAAGGTCTTGATAGGGCTGTGGCAGAAGGAATATAATCAGGTACGACCGCATAGCGCCCTGGGATACCGGCCGCCAGCGCCTGAGGCTTTTTTAAGTATGGTTACTACTTAATAAGTGGTATCACTACTGGGGGCAGGGCAGATGGAGGCGGAGCGTAGGGTATGATAGATACGGGTGTAGGGGCAGGTACGGGTGCGAGTGCCGGCTTCTCAGATAAAGGCAAAGGGGTAGATGGTGACGGCTTCGCCGGCGCTGGCGACGGCTTCACCGGCGTAGGCGCTGTCCCCTTAGCAACGCAGCCCCCCGCTAACAACACGAAAGTGAGGAAGACGATTATTCCTATGGACAATACTTTGCTTCTTAAATACATCGTACCCCCTCATCTCCCCCAGATGCCGGGAATCTCGTGCCCGCAGAACTTGCATCTTCCATCGACGATGTTATTCTCCTGGATAAGTAGACCTTTCCTGAAGATGAGCATTTTACCACACTCGGGACAATAGGTATTGGCGTAATCGTGTCCCGATACATTTCCTATATAAACATAATGCAGGCCCACCTCACGGGCAATATCGTGTGCCTGCTCCAGGATAGAGAGGGGTGTTGGTGATAGGCCAGTCAGTTTACAGGTGGGGAAGAAGCGAGAAAAGTGCACCGGAGTATCCTCCCCAAGATTGTCTCTAATCCAGACACACATCACCTTAATGTCTTCTGCATCGTCGCTCCAGGTGGGAATAACCAGGCATACGACTTCCAGCCATACCCCTTGCTCTTTTATTAGCTTCAGCGTGTCTAATACCGGGGCTAGCTCCCCTTCGGTAAGCCCGCGATAGGTCTCAGGAGTAAATGCTTTGAGGTCGATAGCCACCGAATCCACAAAAGGCAGGATTGCTTTCATAGGGTCGCAATTCATTTCGCCGTTGCTATGAAAAGTGACTCTGAGGCCTTTTTCTTTGGCCAATTTGGCAATATCATACATGAATTCGTATTGCTGGGTAGGCTCATTATAGGTAAAGCAGATGGTGTGAACATCATGGTCGGTGGCGGTCTGCACGACTTCCTCCGGTGTCATCGGGACCGCCTCGACCTCCTCCGGTGCTTTCTGGGCAATATGCCAGTTAATGCAGTTCAGGCACCTCAGGTTACAGGTGGCCGTACCCACACACAGCGTATCGCTCCCCGGCTCCATGTGGAATAGCGGTTCCTTCTCCACCGGGTCGATATGCACCGCTACCGGCTTCCCGTAGGTCAAGGTATAGAGCTTTCCATCCTGGTTATCACGGGCCAAACAGAATCCCCTTCTACCATCCGGGATGGTGCACCTTCTAAAGCAGAGCTGGCACCGGACAGTATTTTGGTTCAGTTTAGAATAATATTTTGCTTCGTTGCCTCCCTCAATAGAAGGAGTCGGAGATGTTGGCGAACGCGTGAGAAGGCAGCCGATAAAGCTGGTCAGAGCCCATACCTGAAGGCCAAATAGCGCAGCTAGCTGAAGGAATTCTCTTCGCGTCACATATTTTTCACGAAATGCATCCACATGCTTCGCCTTGTCTCATCCGACGGTCTGCCAGAGTGGCCCTGAGACTGTCATGCCAATCATCTGCGGTGCCGGCAACGTAAAGCCCTAATGCGGGGCCGCAGGTTAATGTGCATTGACTCGTTCCCAGTACCAGACCGGTTAAAAATATGCCTGCCGCTGAATAGTCCACTATGCCGCCTCTCCCCTTATTCGGGAAAAATGGGTGCCACCTCACCACAGTTGGTCAGGAATTCAGCGAAATCCTTCCTCTTTATCCGATAATGACCGGACGGGAGTCTGAGCGCTGGTAACTGCTGTTTTTTAATCCATCGCAATACCGTTCCGTTGGTGACCCCACACCGCCTGGCAACGAAACCGGTAGTAGCATATTCGGGGCACCATTGTTCAAAATTAAATGCTGGCACCGATTCTTCCGTTTTAATTAATTATTCCTTTTAAAAAGAATAGCGCGATTACATCAAAAAAACATAACAAAAGGCAGGTAAAACCTAAAAAAAAGCTAACAAACGTAGTGTGTGTCTCGGATGCGCTCAGAAGGGAAGGCAGGAACATGTTGGCCGGGTATTGAGCGAGTGCAGCCTGGAGTTGGAGTTGCTATCGTGCACTAACACCTGCGCCGGGCAGTGACATGGATGAGATAATTGAGAGAGGCAAAATACGCCAGGTTTTCTACTTATGGCAGCCAGCTTGAAGCTGGTTTTTAATGAGACTTACGCCTTGAGTATATCCTTATGCCTCAACGCGCGTTCCAGGGAGGGCTGCATTTTCATCTCGCGGAACTCTTTGATGGCGAAATCAAGGTGCTCTAAAGCCTCTTTCTTTTCCGCCGGGTAATGCTCCAGTAAAAGCTCGGCAAGCTGGAGG
>CAZXYV010000235.1:0-3515 GCA_964645025.1 uncultured Dehalococcoidaceae bacterium
TCCAGAACATCCTGGGTGACATTGACCCCCTTGCGGCTAGCTTTCGATTTCAGTATCGCCAGGCGCGTTTCATAGTTAGGCGGCTGGATATCGACGATAAGTCCCCACTCGAACCGGGAGCGTAAACGCTCTTCCAGCAAGGGCATCGATTTGGGAGGGCAATCACTGGTGATGACGATTTGACGGTTGGTGTTGTGCAGTTCGTTAAAAGTATGGAAAAAGCTCTCCTCCGTCTGCTCCTTGCCGCTGATGAAGTGGATATCGTCGATAAGCAACATGCCGATGCTGCGGTATTTATTACGGAACTCCTCGGTGGACCTCTCACGGAGAGCAGTCACGAACTCATTGGTGAACTGCTCGGCGCTGGTGCAGATAACGTTGATATGCCTGGACGAGGCCTCCTGGCCGATGGCGTGGAGCAGGTGTGTCTTACCCAGACCGGGGCCGCTGTAGATAAAGAGGGGATTATAGCTGTGGCCCGGGTTCTGCGCTACCGATAGCGCCGCGGCCCGTGCTAGGCGGTTGGGGCTGCCTTCGATAAACGATTCGAAGGTGTAGTCGGGGTTCAACCGGGTAAAAGCCGGCGAGGGAGGCGGCATCGCTGTCTGGCTGTCGGCTCCGGTATGATGATGGGCTTTCCCGTTGACCTGGAAGACCACCTGTACTTTAGGCGAGGTTAGCCCACTGAGCGCCTTTTCGATGAGGGAGCGCTGGTTCTTCTCGAGATATTCAGCGGCGAAGGTGTTGGGGACCCCGATGACGAACTGATTATCCTGATAGGTTAAGCCGGTCGTTTTACTGAACCAGGTGCGGAAATTGGGCTTGCTGACTTGAACCTGCAATTCTCCAAGGGCGGTATCCCATATCTCCTGGGGCGTCCGGGTACGAGTCGATTCCATATATATCACACACCTGACTTTATGAAGCAGGTGTAAATTCTCCCCCCTGTTTTGGGCACAAGTTCACCCTGGTAAGTCAATATCCGGATTTACCGCCCCACCCGGCGGTTCCTGTGGGGTAAACGTTAATAAATTATTAGTTCATTAACACCCCATAGCATACAACCGCAACCCCGTCCGTGGCAAATCTTTTTGGGGACGGGGGCACTTAACTTTTGCTCTTACAACCTCTTAAAACCTCCATTTTTTGTTGATTATTGATGGTTGCAGGCTTAAAACGGTGGGTTGTTGAAAAAATATTTTAATGATAGAATTTGGAGTCTGGAGTAATAAATGCGCATTGTCTTTATGGGTTCGCCGGAGTTTGCCGTACCGTCTTTAGAGGAGCTTATCCTCAACCGGTATAAAATCGTGGCGGTTTATACCCAGCCGGATAGGCCGGCCGGAAGGGGCCGCGCCCTGGTCCCGCCGCCGGTCAAAGTCGCCGCTTTAAAGATGGGTTTAACGGTAATGCAGCCGGAAAGTATCCGGACGGAAGCCGCGATAGCGAATCTGGCGGAGTTTAAACCCGATGTCATCGTCGTCTGCGCCTACGGGCAGATTCTACCGAAGGCGGTGCTGGACTTGCCGACCTTCCGGTGCCTGAACGTCCACTTCTCGCTGCTACCCAGGCACCGCGGTGCCTCTCCAGTGGCTGCGGCGATACTGGCCGGCGACGAGTTTACCGGGGTAACTATCATGATTATCACACCGAAGCTGGATACCGGACCGGTGCTGGCCCGGGCGGCGATAGCGATAGCACCGCAGGACAACACCGGTACGCTAACTGGGAAACTGGCCGTGGTGGGGGCCAATCTATTAACGGATGCGATGACCGGCTGGTTGCGGGGAGAAATTATCCCTCTACCCCAGGATGATAGTCGGGCAAATTACTTTAGCCAGATTAAAAAAGAAGAGGGAGAAATTGATTGGACACTACCGGCGATTATCATCGGGCGGAGGGTAAGGGCCTTTAACCCGTGGCCCGGGTGCTACACCACCTGGCGCGGTAAACAGCTAAAAATCATCGCGGCGGAGGCCCTGCCGGAGGAGCGCGCTATAGAAGCTGGTAAGGTGATAGCGCTGCCAGTACCCGATGGCGGGCTGGGTATCGGTACGGGGGAGGGCGTCCTGCGCGTAATCACACTCCAATTGGAAGGCAGGCGGGCCGTTGCCGCCGCCGAGTTCCTGAGGGGCCAGCGGGACTTCATCGGGGGGAAATTACCAGGCTAGAGCATTTCTACTGTGCAACGCCGCAATTGCGCAAAAGAGGAAATGCGTAATAGAATAATTAAGATGTGCTCAAGTCTTTAAAATCATTAAGGAGGCACGATTGTCTGTACCTGATAATTCAGATAAATTCGATACTTTGGTGGCCATTATCGCCCGGCTGCGCGGGCCGGACGGCTGCCCCTGGGATAAAGAGCAGACCCATCAATCGCTGCGGGAGAACCTGCTCTCGGAGTGCTATGAGGTGCTGGAAGCCCTCGATAGCGCAGAACCGGAAAAGCTCCGCGAAGAGCTGGGCGACCTGCTGTTACAGATTGTGCTCCAAGCCCAGATTGCCGCCGATAGTGGCGAATTTGAAATAGGCGATGTCATCAAAGGCATTACGAGTAAGCTAATCCGCCGCCATCCGCACATCTTCGGCTCCAAAAAAGTGAAGGACGCCGAGGAAGTAATGCATAACTGGGAGGCCCTGAAACGGGAAGAAAGGGAAGAAGGCGCTACCATGCTGGCCAGCGTCCCGAAGGCTATGCCGGCCCTGGCTTATGCCCTGGAAATACAGCGCCGGGTGGCGCGGGTCGGCTTCGACTGGGAGGACCTAGATGGCGTCATTGATAAGCTGGTGGAGGAAGTCAAAGAGTATAAAGCGGCGCAAAATCAGGTAGAGAAGTCACAGGAATACGGCGACCTGCTTTTCACCCTGGCCAATATCGCCCGCCGTGAAGGCTTGGACCCGGAGGCGGCGCTGCGCGAGGCGAACAACCGCTTTTACCAGCGCTTTACCTACATGGAAAAGTTATGCCATGAGCGCGGCTTGAGCTTCGAAAAGCTATCCTTTGACGAGCAGAACGCTCTGTGGGAGGAGGCGAAAAGGGGAGTAAGATAATGGATAGCACGGAAGTAGTCGTTCAGCCGGTCAACAAACTTACTCTTGAGAAATATTCTCAAATACCCATCAGTTATGAGGTACAGTCAGTACTGAACGTCGAGTTAATTGATGATGGACTGAAGGGTATTGTTTTTCACAGGCAGGAAGTAGCGCGCCCGTATATTAAAAATTATGATGAGCGAGAGCTACCCACTAGTTGGGCAGACAAATTTGACACAAGTAACTGGTGCCTCTTTCTGGCGAGTAAGGATAAAATACTTGTTGGCGGAATTATTGTGGCCTTTAAGACTCCCGGAGTAAATATGCTTGAAGGCAGGGATGACCTCGCCGTGGTGTGGGACATAAGAGTTTTGCCCGAATATAGACACCAGGGTATCGGCACAATATTATTCCAGAAGGCCATCGCATGGTCAAGGGATAAAAACTGCCAACAACTGAAAGTAGAAACGCAGAACGTCAAT
>CAZXYV010000236.1:0-3472 GCA_964645025.1 uncultured Dehalococcoidaceae bacterium
GACGCAATGGATTTATAACAACCATCTCACTCAACTCTAATTGACACCCTTTTAGCATCAGTGTAGACTATTCTTGGTAATTATTTTTCCCCTCAGGAGTGGACCGGATGAATTTTTTAAGCCGTACTGACCCGGAAATAAGCCGTGCCATCGAATGCGATAAAAAACTGGTCAAGGACACGATTAACCTTATCGCCTCGGAAAACTACACCAGCCGGGCCGTCCTCGAAGCCCAGGGCTCGTTCCTGACCTATAAATACGCCGAGGGCTATCCCGGCCAGCGCTATTACGGCGGCTGTGAAAACATGGATACCATTGAAGAGCTTGCCATCAAGCGCGCTAAAGAGCTTTACCACGCCGAGCACGCTAACGTGCAGCCACACAGCGGCTCGCAGGCGAACATGGCCGCTTACTTCGCCCTGCTGGAATACGGCGATACCGTCATGGCGATGGACCTCACCCAGGGCGGGCATCTTACCCACGGGTCGCCCGTCACTTTTTCCGGCCGGACGTACAAGTTCATCCATTACGGGGTAAATAAAGAAACGGAGCGCATCGATTTCCCTGAGGTGGAAAGACTGGCTAAGGAACATAAACCCAGGCTCATCGTGTCGGGATACACCGCTTACTCGAGGATTATCGACTTCGAGCGTTTCCGCCGCATCGCCGACTCGGTAGGGGCCAGGCTCATGGTGGACATGGCCCATATCGCCGGGCTGGTGGCCGCCGGCCTACACCCTACCCCTGTCCCTTATGCCGACGTCGTGACTACTACCACGCACAAGACCCTGCGCGGGACGAGCGGCGGCCTGATACTGTGCCGGGCGGAGCTGGCCAAAGCTATCGATGCCGCCGTCTTCCCGGAAGCGCAGGGCAAGCCCCTGATGCACGCCGTCGCCGCCAAAGCGGTGGCGCTTTACGAAGCGATGCAGCCGGACTTTGTTGTTTACCAGAAAGCTATCCTGGAAAACGCGCTTACCTTGGCCACGGAGCTTCAAAAGCTGGGGCTGCGCCTGGTATCGGGCGGGACCGATAACCACCTGATGCTGGTGGACCTCACCGCTACCGGAGTGACCGGGCGTAAGGCCGAGGAAGCCCTGGGGGTAGCCGGCATTATCGTCAACCGTAACACCATTCCTTACGATACCCGCTCGGTTCGGACAACCAGCGGCATCCGGCTGGGCACGCCGGCCGTGACGACGCGCGGCTTCGGGAAAGCGGAGATGAAGCTTATTGCCGCGCTGATAGTGAAGGTCATCCGCCAGCCGGACGGTAAAAAAGTCCTGGACGAGGTCAGAGAGGCGGTGGCGCAGCTGTGCCGGCGCTTCCCCGTGCCGGGGATTGATGACTAAACCGGCCCGTTCTATAATGTAAGAGTGATGAAAATGACGGTAATAAATATCAAGGAAAACAAAAAAAGCCTTCTGGGGGCTATCGGCAACACGCCGCTGGTACAACTGGCAAACCTGAACGGTAATACGGGGGTGCAGATTTTCGCCAAGCTGGAAGGCAGTAACCCCGGGGGCTCCGTGAAAGACCGCCCGGCCTATTACATGATAAGGAAGGCCGAGGAGTCCGGCGAGCTTACCCCGGATAAAATCATCATCGAACCCACGTCCGGGAATACGGGCATAGCCATCGCCATGATAGGCGCCGCCAAGGGCTATAAAGTCAAGCTATTCATGCCGGAATGTGTCAGCATCGAAAGGCAGCTGATTCTCCAGGCTTTCGGCGCCGAGGTGGTGCTGACACCGGCCAAGGAAGCCGTTGATGGAGCTATCCGGCGGGCCCACGAAGCCTTAAAAGCAGAGCCGGGCAAGTATTATATGCCCAACCAGTTCGATAACCCGAGCAATGTACTCTCTCATTATGAGACCACCGGCCCGGAGATACACCATCAGACTAAAGGCAAAATCGATGTGTTTGTTTGCGCCATGGGCACGACGGGTACCTTAATCGGCACCGGTAATTATTTAAAGGAAAAAATTCCGGGCATAAGAATAGTCGGCGTCGAACCCACGATAGGGCATACGATACAGGGCTTAAAAAATATGAAAGAAAGCGTTGTCCCCGGCATTTATGATGAAGATGCCCTTGATGAGAAGATTACCATCGAGGATGGCGATGCTTTTGAGACGGCCAGGCTGCTGGCGGTCAGAGAAGGACTTTTTACCGGCATGTCCAGCGGGGCCGCCGTAGCCGGGGCTTTAAAGGTGGCCGGAAACATGAAAAAAGGCGTCATCGTCACTATTTTACCTGACCGCGGCGACCGCTACCTGAGCACCACGCTATTCCGCTCTATCTGCGCCAAGTGCCCGCCTTAACGCTTTCTTTCATACCGGCGAAGTGTTTTCAAGAGGGGTGTCAAGCCCCTCTCTTTATTTCCCCCCAGGGGGCAGGGGACCTATGGAATAGTATTTCGCTTAACATTTTGAAGCCTATTGAATTCCGTATCCACCACTGACAGGATCTCTGAAGATCGCCATGTGTGGGGCATAATAGGTGAGTATGCCAAAAGCAATCGTTAAAAGTATCAAAAGAACCATGCCCAATCTGTTCACCCACGAAGGCAGGTTACCGGATACGAGCAGTCTATAGCTCGACAACTGCCCGATGATAACAGCCACAACAAAAATTGTCAGGTCGGCTGCCAGCATATCCTCAATAAAAGCTGTATAGGTGTAGAAAAGGACAGTAATTACGACTGGGATAAGGAAGATACCGGTGGCTTTGCCAAAGAGGAAGTTGTTACTGGAATTTTTTATATAACGATATTCTATGAGAAAATATACAAGTGCCGGCCAGAACCCGAGTTTAAGGTGCTCCCAGACACTTTCATTTACTGCAGCGATAAGTGCCAGAGGACGCCAGCCACCGGAAAGATCGAAAACGAAATGCAACGCGCCTCCTGCAATCACTATCAAAGCAATACCAAGTAGTTCCCATTTACGGACAGATTTCTTCATCAGTACACCTCCGTAAGGATACTTTTCTTCGGTATCTATGGCTTTTATTAGCTCCCCGGATAGTCTCAATTATACCTTATTATAATTTATCTTAGAATCCTTAGATTTGCCCTATGAGACCCGATTCTTTACGTAAATTTTACCGCTCCTTAACGTTTTCTTTATGAATTTTATACGTGCATTTATCATCGTGTGTCAGAATAGACTCATCAACTGGGGAATATCAGACTGGCAAGTCTGGGGGACAACTTAAGTGAAGATGGTTTTTAGTTTTATGGCTGGTGTGGCTGTTTGCAGCCTGCTTTTTTTGGGGGTGAGGATGGTCCTCCCGGTACAAGCCGTTTCGGACGAATCAGACACCGCATCGGAAAACACCACCAACGGGCTATTGAAACTGCTCCCTGATATCGAAAAGATATATAATGAGTCTCTGACACTGCCTTTCAAGAAAGCCGAAAGTAAAATCTACGATAAAGATATCGCCGAGTATTACCGGGCCCTCATGG
>CAZXYV010000237.1:0-3467 GCA_964645025.1 uncultured Dehalococcoidaceae bacterium
CTTGATTAAAGAGATATGGTTACAGTCCTGGCAACCGGCACGAGAGTGGTACTTATCCTGGAATATAACGGCACGAACTACCACAGCTACCAGTACCAGGCCAACGCGCCGACCGTCCAGGGGGAGATAGAGAAAGCGTTGCAGAAGCTTACAGGCGAAAAAATCAGGGTCAAGATGGCCAGCCGGACTGACGCCGGGGTGCATGCCACCGGCCAGGTGGTCAGCTTCCGGACGGATGCCGGCCTGCCGGTTCACGCCTTCATCGACGGCCTGAACCACTTTCTGCCCGGAGATATCGCCGTCAAGGAAGCCTCTTTGGCAGATGATAACTTCGATGTCCGGCGCCGGGCCATCAGACGGACTTATAGATATTCAATTCTTAACAGCGCGACACGTTCGCCGATAAGGCAGGGCTTTTCCTGCCGGGTTACCGGTGAGCTGGATATAGCCGCGATGCAGCGGGCGTGCCAGGCCCTCATCGGCCGGCATGACTTCGCTTCTTTCGTTGCCAGCGCCGAGACCGCCCGGACGAAGCGAACGGTGCGAGACGTATATCGGGCCGAAATAACACAGGATGGGGACATGATTGTTCTGGAGATGGTAGCCAACTCCTTTTTGCCCCACCAGGTGCGCAACACCGTCGGGTCGTTAATCAAGGTCGGGCAGGGCAAGATGTCCGTTGACGAGTTTTACCGCATCGTCGAAGCGAAGACTCCCGGCCTCGCCGGGCCGACTGCCCCGGCTGACGGACTGTGCCTAGTGCGGGTGGACTATCCAAGTCCCTTTGAGGGAGATGCACGATGAAAACTTACACCGCCAAAGCGGCGGAAATCAAGCGAGCCCGGCATGTAATCGATGCCGCGGACCAAACCCTGGGACGGATGTCCAGCCAGATAGCCAAGCTGCTCATGGGGAAGCACAAGCCTATGTACTCCCCCGCCCAGGATATCGGCGACTTTGTGGTGGTAATCAATGCCGCCAAGGTCCGTTTCACCGGCCGTAAGACCGAGCAGAAGACCTATTACCGGCACTCGAACTATCCCGGCGGGCTCAAGAGCATCACCCTGGGAAAGATGATGACCGAACACCCCACGCGGGCGATTCAGTACGCCGTTAACGGGATGCTGCCCCATACCCGCCTGGGCGCCCGGATGCAGAAAAGGCTGCGAGTTTACGCCGGCGCCGATTACCCCGGCCAGAGCAAAGTTAAAAAAACCAGCGAGAAGAAAACCGCAAAATAAGGGGACAGGGAATTTATGGATAAACAGAGCTATTTTTACGGGACAGGCCGCCGGAAGACGGCGGTAGCGCGTGTCAAGCTGACGACCGGCAACGGCGCCATCATCGTGGATGGGATGCCCCTGGAAGAGAGGTTCCCCTCTCTGGAGCACCAGCGCATCATCACGCTGCCGTTTCTCGCCACCGAAAGCACCGGCAAGTATAATGCGGTAATCAAGGTGCTGGGCGGCGGCGTCACCGGGCAGAGCGGCGCCATCTCGCACGGTATCTCCCGCGCCCTGGTCAGGGCCGATGAGCGCTTCAAGCCGGTACTGCGCCAGCAGGGGCTGCTAACGCGCGACGCCCGCGCCAAGGAGCGGAAGAAGCCCGGCCTTAAGAGGGCCCGTAAAGCGCCGCAGTACACCAAGCGTTAATTTAAAGAACGAGAAACACAAAGCGCCAGGTTTTTCACTGACACGGTCAGGAATCTGGCGCTTTTTTGTTGCCGTTTTCACCTGGAGTATTCGATTGTCATTGCGAGAGCAAAGCCCGAAGCAATCCGTATCTCGGGGATTGCCACGCCTGCGTGCTGTAACGCACTTCGGCGTGCAGGCACGTCGCCTGCGGCTCCTAGCAATGACAGATTAATAAAGGTTTTTACCCTATCTTATATGTACGCCCAGGAAATACGGCCAGACCACGATGCCCAGGATTATCTTCCACCATACCAGGTTGACGTAACCGATGGTGAACAACCAGCCGATGAACCACAGCACACCCGCCCCTGTCCCTGCTGCTCCTGCTCCTTTACCGTTTGCCATATTTTATGCCTCCTTTTTTTAGAACCTTCTTAATAACGTCATTCTCGGGCTTCAGCCTGAACGCTTCAGCCTGAAGGCTTGACCCAGGAATCCTTACCACCCCACCTCCCCGAGATTCTCACGTCGTCCCGACATAGTCGGGACTCCTCAGAATGACAAAAATCCCCTACCCTTGCGCCAGCCGGTCCTTGAGGTAACTGATGACTTTTACCGGGGAGGGGTCGACGCGGTAGAGAATCGCCAGGTAGTAGCTGACATAGTCGCCGATGGATACCAGGCTGACCATCTGGCTCAGCGGGCTCGCCCCCTCGCTATCCACGAACTCATATTTTACCCCGGCCTGTTTGAGAAGCTCACTGGTCACATCGTAGCGCAGTTTAATGCGTTCGTTGAAAAGCGGCGAGCGCAGCAGGATGACCCTGATTTTCGACGCTATCTCTTTGGGTAGCGGGAAACCGACGGTCGCGTTGTGGTTAAGCTCCGGGAAGACCTCGTAAAAGGCCCAGGCCTTGCTGTTTTCGTTTATCTGCGTCTTCCAGCGGTGCGCGGCCTCGGCGGCGATACCGGCACCGTAAATGACCGGGAGGCAGCCATACAGTCGCTGCGCCAGCTGCTTGGCGGGATTTACGGCCAGCGGCGATTTCTCATCCAGTCTGGCCGAAAGCGCCTCCAGCACCTGTACCGTCTCGGCTACATCACCGGACTTATCCTTGATAAATCCCAGTTTTTGCAGGACGCCGAGGGTCGGTATAAAGCTAAAGCCAAGAGCGGCACGCGGTTGCGCTTTATATTCGATTTTAAAAACCGGGATATTATTTGCCCGGGCCATTTCCTCGACCTTACCGCCGGTAGTCATGGATATCTTTTTCGCCTTAGTTTTTAGCGCCGGCTCGAAGCCGGAAAGCGTTTCCTCGGTGTTGCCGGAATAGCTCGAGGCAATCAGCAGCGTCTTATCATCAACGAAGGCGGGCAGGCCGTAGTCGCGGTGGACGATGACGGGGATTTTGGCTTCCGCCTGTACCAGGCTTTTCACCAGGTCGCCGCCGATGGCCGAGCCGCCCATGCCCAGGATAACCACTTTATCGATATTGGCATAGTCCGCCGGCAGCTTTAGGCTCATGGCCGCCTGCCATGCCTGGCGGCACTGCATCGGGAGCTCTTTAATGCGCGCCAGCATCCTTTCCGGGTCCAGCTTTTGATATGTCTTCGGGTCGTCAAGGTTAGTGGCAGCCATATACTTTACCTCCTTTTTAGACTGTTTGACAAATCAGTCCTCTCTCCCCTGCGTGGGAGAGGTGTCTGCTATTGTTTTTTAATAGCCTTCACTTTTAAACTTATACTCCGGCCATCTTTTTACCGATATCAAGGAACTGCTCCACGCGCTCCGGCGAACCGGTCTCGGCATAGATACGCAGCAGGGGCTCGGTG
>CAZXYV010000238.1:0-3450 GCA_964645025.1 uncultured Dehalococcoidaceae bacterium
CCTTTTCGCCAGGGCAGCCGCTTCTTTAGCTTGCTTCGCTTTCAAGGCTTCCTGTCTTGCCTTCTCTTGAGCAGCTTTCACGGCTTCCCTTTGCGCCAGGGCAGCCGCTTCTTTAGCTTGCTTCGCTTTCAAGGCTTCCTGTTTCACCTTTTCTTTAGCAGCTTCCTCGGCTTTCTTTTTCGCCAGGGCAGCCGCTTCTTTGGCCCTCTTCGCGTCCAAAGCTTTCTGCCGTGCTTTCTCCTTGGAAATCTTAGCTTCAAGTCGCGCCATTTCCTTAGCGCCTGCCTTGATATCTTTCTTCAAGATTCCCAAATCACCTCTTTCGAACATTGCCGTTACCTCCTCCCTGCTTTCCCGTTCGCCCGCTAATGCGAGCTTGCGAGGAAGCAGCTATTTTATTGTTTGACCGACTAAATCCAATCTGGATTTAGCGAATTCCTGAATGCACTCGCAGATATAACTCACTTCCTCATCAGTTAATTCAGGGTACATCGGAAGAGAGAGTATTTCTCCGGTTATCTTCTCAGTTACCGGGAGAGAATAATTATCTCCGCTGTAATTTCGCCACGCATCCTGTAAATGCACCGGGACAGGGTAATGCATACCGGTACTTATGCCCTTACTTCCAAGCCATTCTCGAAGCTGCTCGCGGTTCGGGGTTCTGACGGTATATACATGGTAGACATGCTTGGCCCACGGCATCTCTTGAGGTTTGATGATTTGCGAGGGCAGGCTGGCGTTGTAGGTGCGGGCTATGCTTCGTCTCTTTTCCGTCCAATCGTCGAGATGAGGCATTTTTACATTCAATACTGCTGCCTGGATTTCATCGAGGCGGCCATTAACAGCCATCATGGAATGATAATATTTAGCGTTCTGGCCATGATCTCGCAGCATACGGCACATCTTGGCTAACTCGGGGTCAGAGGTGGTAATTATCCCGGCCTCACCATAGGCTCCGAGGTTCTTGGTGCAATAGAAACTGAAGCAGCCGATGTCCCCCAGCGAACCAGTCCGGCGCCCCTTATATTCGGCGCCATGGGCCTGACAGGCATCTTCGATTACCTTGAGCTTGTAGGTCTGGGCCAGTTCCAGAATGGGGCCCATGTTTGCCGGATGTCCGTACAGGTGCACCGGCAGGATGGCCTTTGTTCTTTGATTGATCCTTTTTTCTATCTGGGCAGGGTCCAGGTTGTAGGTCTCGGCATCAATATCAACGAGCACCGGCCGCGCCCCTGCCAAAATGATAGCTTCAACCGTGGCGATGAAAGTATGAGAGACGGTGATAACCTCGTCTCCCGGACCAATCCCGCAGGCGCGGAGGGCTATATGCAGCGCGTCGGTACCGGAGCCTACGCCGATACCGAACCCGGCACCGCAATACGCCGCAAAATTCGACTCCAGGGCCTGGACATTCTTACCCAGAAATAGCTGCATTCCGTCCAAAACCTGGCCTATCTCGGCCAGTACCTCTTCTTTTATGCCTTGACACTGTTTTTTCAGGTCAACTAACGGTATATGCATCTTCTGTGCTCCTTTTAAGATGATTATAGGGTTTATCCCTAAGACCAGTGGTGCAAGCAAGATTGCTTATGTCGTCCATTACCCGGGCCGGATTTCCATAGGCTACGACCCCAGCCGGGATGTCTTTAGTAACAACACTTCCAGCACCGATGACGCTATTTTCGCCAATGATTACTCGAGGGAGTATCGTGCTGTTGATGCCTATCTGAGCCCCCTTTTTAATATGGGGACCTCGCATGCACTCTTGGGAATCAGGGCAGCCGGGATGCATATCATTGGCCAGGGTGACCCCGGGAGCTAGGAAAACATTATCCTCAATGATGGTGAACTGGGCAACATAGACCTTGTTGTGAATCTTGACGTTATTGCCTATCTGGCAGCCGTAGTCGATGACCGCGTTATTCCAGATACGGAAATTATCTCCGATGGTATTTTCCTCTCTGATGATCACGTTGTGGCCGGTCTCTAGATGGCTGCCTATGCGGCTACCGCCATAGATAATGGTGCCGCCACGAATGTGGGCTCCGGCGCCAATGGTTAAAATATGTGCGGTACCCCGGCTTGGTAGGTAACCAATGATTACCCCTTTATCGATGACGGCACCATTCCCGAGGCGCACCATCTGATTATCGACTTTTAGCCTGATCGGAGTTTGTATCCCGTCTTTCATAAACCTTCCTTAAAATAATAGTTGCTACATAAACCTAGGCAATCCCAATCGCTGCTAAATCCAGTTTCTCCCTTTGTCCAGCATTCATCAGGGATCTGTCAGCTGCCTCCAGGATACTGGTTACCTTAAGTCCTGACCAGCCATCGCTCCTTGGCCGCTGACCTTCGTTAATACATTTAATGAAGTGGCTGCACTCTAATTTAAGAGGCTCAGCATTAGAAATAAAGGGTATGACGACATTGCCATAGCGATAATTGGGTGGCCAGGCAGAGAACTTATTATGACCATTTCCATTACCATTGCCGTTACCATCATCGGAAATTGACAATCCCTTATCATAGATATGTATCTTCTCTGTTTCGGAAATATCATCGTAGATTGCCATCTTTTTGCTGCCAACAATGGTAATCTGCCGGATCTTGCGCGGGTGCAGCCAACTCACATGTATGTGCCCCATGGTCCCATTGGCGAACAGGATTTCCAGGTAGGCGCTATCATAAACTCCAGAATCTATATGGTGCGTGCCCCGGGCACTTACGGTGATAGGGTCTTCGTTCAATAGTGAAAGCATGATGCTTATATCATGGGGGGCTAGGTCCCAGAGAACATTGACATCAGGACGAAACAAACCAAGATTGAGCCGGTCGGCATCAATACCATAAATTTCTCCTAGCTCGCCACTCCCGACTACGTCTCTGAGGAAATCAACCGCAGGGTGATATTCGTAGGTATGTCCTACCATCAGTACCAGATTTCGCTTCTCCGCCAGTTCAATAAGTTCCAGGGCCTCCCGACTGGTGGCCGTAATCGGCTTTTCCATGAGAACATGCTTATCGTAGAGCAGTGCCTCTTTGGCCAATTTATAGTGTGTGCTGACTGGTGTGGCTATTACAACCGCATCCACACTACTCTGTAGAAGGGCTTTAAAGCTGGTAGTGGTCTCTAAATTGGTGTATTGGGCTCGAACCTGCTGGAGCTTACGCTCATCAAGATCGCAAACTGCTAATAGCTTTGCCCCCGCCAACTCGCTGCAGACCCTGATATGCTTTGGCCCCCAGTAACCACAACCGACAACACCGATATTAATCATATTTATCTCCTCTCACCCATCATGAGCTGCCATCTCTTTTGGCGATGGTGACCATGGTTAGCAGCAGAATCTTGGCATCCAGGAATAATGACTGCTTCTTTATATACTCAATATCCAGACGTACCATTTTCTCGAAGGAAAGGCATTTTCGTCCGCATACTTGCCATAA
>CAZXYV010000239.1:0-3432 GCA_964645025.1 uncultured Dehalococcoidaceae bacterium
AAACCGGAACATCATCACCATCAGCATCTGTATCTGGGTGATATCATTGGTCGAACGGGTAATCAGAGAAGCCGTGGAAAATTTATCAAACTCGGTATTGGAAAAATCACTGATTTTAACGAACAGTTTCCGGCGCAAGTCCCGTCCCAGACCGCCGGCGATACGCGCCGATAGATAGCCTACGGTCACGGAACAGGCCGTGCCGGCGAGGGTCAGGAGAAGCATCAGCAGCCCGATTCTCAGCACGTAACCGGACTGGATACCGGAGACGTTCATGCCCAGGGCCTTGTATTCGGCGGAGATATAGACGGTGGCGTACTGCTTGAGCAAGGTGTCCGGAACGGATTTAAGCTGGTCGGCGGCCATAGTACGGACGCTATCGAGCTGGGCCTGGGGTAGCTGCCCGATTACCGTAAAAGGGTCGGTCCCGGCCGGTATCTGTACCGGACTGCCCGGAAGCGCCGACAGCCCGCTTTTCTCAATCGTCGCTACGATGGTAATCGCTTGACGGAAAATCGCGTTCAGTTGGGTAATTTCGGCCTTATTATCGGTGCTCAAGATAAATACCGGCGCAGTAGCCAACTGGGGATATTTTTGCACGTATTTAGCGTAATCGCTGGCCGAAAGCGATTCTTTATCAAGGGGGGTATAGTCGCCCGTAACCTGCGCCTTTGCGCTATCGGTCATGAATAAAAGAAGCTTGCTGAACTCAGCGGGACGGACGGCTTGCGGCACGGCGTTGGTAATGCCGCCCTGCTGTATGCCGACGTTGACAATATCGGCCATATAGCCGGGCAGTGAGAGGTCGGCCATCGCCTGGGCAAACAATAAAAGGAAGATGGCTATAATAGACCAAACAAAAGGCCGGAGATTCTTAATTAATTTTAGCATCGGTTAGTTCTTTTAATTACTCACAATATTAATATTTATCCGCATTGGCATAAATAATTATGCTGATTTTGCTCCAGACCGGGCCATTCAATCTAAGATGGCTTCATGACGTGATGGCTGAGAATATGCTCCGGCAGGTCAGCCGAAATATCGGCATGATGGCTTTCTTTACTTCGTTTCGCCGTTGCCTCTTCACTGTCCTGCTTTATAGCTGCGAGGAAAGAGCTTGTCCCCCGGATTAAAGCGTTGATATCTTCCGGGCTCATTCTCTCCAGGATACGCTTCATGTGGCCCATGCCGGTCTCATGGATAGCAGTGATGGTTTCCCGTCCTTTATCGGTAAGCTCCAGCAGGACAATGCGGCGGTCCTCCGGGCTTGCGCTGCGCTTTACCAGCCCCTGTCCTACCAGCCGGTCCACGATACTGGTCACATTTCCTGGAGTTACCCCGAGGTCCTGGGCCAGATGCCGGACATTGATGCTTCCCCGGATATGGATAAGGAACAGGCTCTTCAGCTGGGCCAGAGGCACGTCCAATTTCCTCCAGGGCTCGAACTGATAATGCATCCGGCTCTGCCCCAGTTGATGAAAAAGCGCGATGACCCGGACGATTAATTCCGCCTTATGTATCTTCTTCAATTCGGCCATCTTTTCAGTACCTATCCGACCACTATTCATTTATTATACATGATATATTTATATAATGCAAATTATTTATATTATGTAAATTATAATTGGTATCGGCAACTTGTTTATGAGTAGTGTGTCGGATGAAAAATCAAAAGAACTGAATTTGTTGAAAAAGTGTCAGGAACGGGTTTATAATTGGCACGACATTCAGAAAATCGCCGAACTGTAAGTAAGGAAACGTTTATGGCCCCATACGGTTACGCCGGGCAGGTATTAAAAGTTAATTTATCCAATGGTAGCATTACCAGGCTCTCTACCGCCGATTATACCGACAGGTTCCTGGGGGGCAAAGGCCTGGCCGCCAGGCTTTACTGGGAAATGGCCCCTCCCCGGACGGGGGCTTTTACCCCGGACAACTGCCTGATATGCGCCAGCGGCCCGGCGGCCGGTTTTACCGGTTTTGCGAGCAGCCGCTGGCTGGCCTGCGGCAAGACCGCTGCCAATGACCCAGAAGCCTTCTCCTACGGCAACCTGGGAGGTAGCTGGGGTAATCGTCTGAAATATGCCGGCTACGATGGCCTCGTGGTGCAGGGGAAGGCCGCTAAGCCGGTCTATCTCTTTATCCATGATGATAAAGTGGAAATCAAGGACGCCTCACACCTCTGGGGAAAGACATCTTTCGAAGCCCATGATAGCCTGAAAACGCAATACGGTAATGCGGCCAGCGTCCTGACTATCGGCCAGGCGGCCGAGAACCTCGTCGTCTTTGCCACCCTGCTCGCCGATGAAGGCGCTTCCGGCTCGGGCGGCACGGGCAGCATCATGGGGTCGAAAAACCTCAAAGCTATCGTCGTTACCGGCGATAAAAGGCCGGTGGCTGCTGACCCGGAGAAACTGCGCCGTCTGGCCGACCACCTGCGTGAGGCGACCAAGGGCCCGGCCCCGAAAATGTGGTGGATAATACCCAATATTACCAAAACCCAGGCCTGCCACGGCTGCGGTATCGGCTGCACCCGGCAGTCCTACACGGATAAGACCGGCCGTTCTTTCAAGAGCTTCTGCCAGCCGATAGACATCTACCGCCGGTCGGTATATAAATACTTTGATGGCTGGAATGAGGCGATATTGCTGGCGATGCGGCTGTGCGACCAGTACGGGCTCGACTCCTGCGTCATGCAGGCCATGATAGAGTGGCTTAACGGCTGCTATAAAGAAGGCCTGCTGCGCGCTGAGGATACCGGTCTGCCGCTATCGAAAATAGGCAGCCCCGAGTTTATCGAAGCACTCACCCGGATGGTGGCTTATCGGGAAGGTTTCGGCGACTTACTGGCGCAGGGCACGATAAAGGCGGCCGCATCGGTCGGGAAACGGGCCAGCGAGCTGATAAGCTGGTCGGTCATGAACCGCTCCAATGAAGTCAAAGACTATGACCCCAGGGTAACACTGCATAACGCGCTGTGCATCGCCACCGAACCGCGCCGGCCGGTGCAGCAAATCCACGAAGGCAGCGGCGCCTTGATGGCTTGGCTTGGCTGGGAAGCCGGCCAGACGGGGCCGATGTCTTTAACACCGGAAGCCCTGCGGGAAAACGCTATAAGATACTGGGGCAGCGCCGCGGCGGCGGACTACTCCAGCTACGAAGGCAAGGCCCTGGCCGCTAAGAGAATCCAGGACCGCACCTACGCCTTTGAGAGCATTATCCTTTGCAACGCCATCGCCAGGTGGCCGATGACGCGTAATAATGTCAACGGTCCGGCCATAGCCAGCCAGATTGTCTCCGCCGTTACCGGACGGGAAATTGACGAGGTAGAGTTGGAGAAAATAGGAGAGAGGGTCTTCAATATGCAAAGGGCGGTGAGCATCAAGCAAGGCTGGGGAGGCAGAGAAGGGGACCGCCTGCTGGACTACTATC
>CAZXYV010000240.1:0-3431 GCA_964645025.1 uncultured Dehalococcoidaceae bacterium
GGGTTCTTTAAGATGTCCACCAGGCCGGGGTCGGCGCTGATGTCTTTGTCCGCCAGGGCGCGGGCGATGGCTTCTTTGAACTCTTTCTCCCCCAACTCATCGAGCAGCACGCTACGGTCGGTATGGATGTCATTATTTACCAGGTTATTGACCCACTTGAGGAAGCCATTGGCCAGGATGCCCCCGGTCCACCAGAAATACCGGTAATCGTCCCAGAAGGAGAATAGGGGCGCGATAGCTTTAAGGTGGGGAGGCTGCGTGGCCGCCACCAGGGGTTCCAGTCCCGCGTAATAGGCAATCCCCGCCATGCCGACGTTGCCGTTACACCAGGGCTGCCTGGCGACCCATTCGATAAGGTCATAGTTGTCTTCGACTTCTCTGACACTCGTATATTGATAGACGCCCTCCGACTTTCCCGTGCCGCGCGAGCTGCCGACCACTTTCACATAGCCGCGGCGCACGAAGAAGTCCCTCGGCCCCGACTCGATATTAACACTGGGCGTGCCCCGGACGCGGCTGCTCCGGGCGGCGGAAGGCCAGATGTAATCGTCCTGATAGTCCAGGTTGAACGGGGCCAGACCCACCAGCGCCGGAAATTTACCTTTACTATCGGGGCGGGAGATATTGACGTTTAGCTTGACATCATCCCTCATCGGGACGGAGATATTATAATCGGTGATGATTTCGTACTGTCGCGGGGATACTTTCCGGTCACCAAAAATAGCGTCCATCGGCTGACCCCCTTATAATTTTGACAACTTGCCTGGACTTTCGGGTCAATTATACCCCAGCCGGGGTATCTTTTTCTTCTGCCTTCCCCTTCTCAACTCTTAATAATGTTTAGAAGGTAAAGGGGGCCAATGTCATTACGGGGCGGAGCCGGCACCTGAGATTATTTTCATCAATTCCCGAATACTCCGCAAAGTAGCCAGCTTCCTCAGCATCGAGAGTGATTTTTCAGCTGTTTTCTCATCCAGCACCAGCGAAGCGCAATCACGGTATTTGGCTTCCAGCTGCTCCTCGGTCATCGGAGTTATCGGCAGGCCCCCACTTAGCGGCGTTTCCCGGAAATACTCCCGGCCGTCTTTCATGCGGATGGTCACTGACTGCGGGTTCAACCCGCTCGAATCCGCCCCCATGACCGCCATGGGATAGCGCTCCTCGCATTTGACGCGGCTTATCAACCTTTGAATCTCCGTCTCGTTCACCCGCTCATCGGTAAAATCTTTCAGCGCAATCTTGCCATCGCGGAGCGCCCGGCAGGTGCAGTACTCCATGCTGAATTTACCTTCCAGGCCATGGCGCGGCTGGTGAATCAGCGACCCGTTCTCGAATGGCCCCACCCCCAGGATGATTTCCTCTACCATCGAGATATCAGGATTATATTTATTTCTCAGATAAAGCGTCGCATCCATCACCCCCAGCGTGCCGCCGCAGGAGGGATAAGGCTTGAAACCGATGCCTTTGGCGATAATAAATGTTTTACCCAGACTGGCGGCGGCCTTATCCCAGTCTATCTTATCATCGCATCCCAGCGCTTTCGCATAGCCCTGCGGGCCTTCAATGGCGTTTTCATGGGCGGTGAAACCGCGCCGAGCCAGGCTTGCCGCTAACACGCCATGCGAGGCGGCCTGGCCGGCATGGAGCGGTTTGGTCATCGTGCCGAAATTCTGCTTTAATCCGCTCGCCATGGAGGCCGCGATACCGAAAGCCATCGTTATCTGAGGAATATCCAGCTTCAGCAGCCTGGCGGCGGCGGCCGTAGCGCCCATCACGCCGACCGTACCCGTGGAATGCCATCCCTGCATATAGTGGCTCTGCGCCACGGGCGAGCTGATACAGGCGCCCGCTTCAAAACCGACGATATAGGCGGTCAGGACATCCTTTCCTGAAACGCCGAGGCTCTCCCCCAGGGCCAGTACCACCGGCACCAGAGTGACCGAAGGATGGGCGCCATAGGTGAAGCTTAAATCGTCATAATCGAGGGCGTGCCCTATCGTCCCGTTGGCCAGTGCCGCCAGATGGGGTGAAGTCCGGAAACCCTGGCCGATGACTCCCGATTGCGCCGCGCCGCCTATTTCTTTCACACACCCGGCAATGATGTTACCCGCCTCTTGTGTAGAGCCGGCCAGAGCCACACCACAGAAATCCAGGATGCCCCGTCGGGCAATCTCGAAGGCCTCTCCCGGGATTTTATCGGGAGTTATTCCTGTTATAAACCGGGCAATCTTTTCGCTAATCATTGTCACTCCAATCGTACAAAGCAAAAAACTTGCAAATAATCAGGCAATTATGATATTAATAGCATGGATTATGTTCTAAATAGAACTTCTACCTCACCGATTATATCATATATGTCAATATATTTTAGTTTTTTTTACAGGCCTTTGACAGTGAGAACACTGGCCGGCTTATGGTATTATATATCAACTGATAATCTAAAGGTATAGGTGACGATAGAAAAATGGCGGTTAAATACTCTCCCAATGATGCCAGGATTGTTGAAAGTTACCGGTTATTCCAGTTGCTACGCTTTACGGCGGATGCTATCCATCGGGCCAGGGAGTATGAGCTTAAAAAGTTCAATCTCACTCCCGAACAGGCGGGGGCGCTGGTCTGTATCCTCTCTCTCGGCAACAACGCGACGCAGGCCGAGCTATCGAGGTGGTTGTTCCGGTTGCCCAACTCCATCACCATTCTCATCAACCGTATGGAAAAGCTTGGCCTGGTGAAGAAGAGACCGGATAAAAAAAGAAGGAATATCATCAGGTTAAGCTTGACTAAAAAGGGTTTCGAGGCTTACCATCACTCCATAGAATTTCAAGCGTTCCATCCCATCATCGATGTTTTACCGGAAAGAAAGCGCCAGGAGCTATCGTCATTATTGCAGATAATACGGGAAAAAGTATTTGAAAATCTCCACCTGGATATCGAAACTTATTCCGGCTGCTTTAACAAGGACTTGTGTTTTGGTGTTAAAACTCCGGATGTTGAGAATGAAAGCAAGCGTCCCTGAAGCTTAGAACGGAGAGTCTAAATGAGTTTTCGCGTGGGTATCGATACCGGCGGGACCTTCACCGACGCCATCGCGGTGGATGAAAAGGGGAATATCGTTCAGGTCAAGTCCCTCACCGCCCCTCAGGACCTGAAGACAGGCGTCATAAGCTGCCTGGATGAAATTGCTCAAAAGCTAAATATTGACCGCAAACAGTTCCTGAGCCAGATTACGGCCATCGTCCACGGGACCTCCCAGGGCACCAACACTATCGCGGAGCGCTCCGGGCCCAGGATTGGTATTATTTCTACCCGGGGACACAAAGATACCATCCAGCTCCGGCGGGTCCGCAAGGAGAATATGTGGGACTGGAGAATGCCTTACCCGCAGCCGCTGGTGCCGCGGCATCTCCGCGTCGGCGTCGAGGAAAGGGTTA
>CAZXYV010000241.1:0-1496 GCA_964645025.1 uncultured Dehalococcoidaceae bacterium
TATGGAAGATGAAACAGCTGGAAATCGACCTGGAGAAAGAGGTCTCCATCATGCTGGAACTGAAAGACGGCGATAAGGTGGAAGGCTACTTTTACCTGATTAAAGGCGATAATATGAATTTCAGCATCGCCGGCATCTCGCCGATGTATACGTCCAAACCGCCGGATGCCACGACCACGCGTGTTACCTCCGACAGGTTCTCTTTTACCGCCAGCCAGGCGCAGGGATTGACTTATAAGCTGACCCTCAACGCCGGTGCCGGCACCAATGGGAAAAGCAGCGAGACGACCGTCTTGCTGGAGCTTATTTACCCGGTCACCGGCTTAATGTATGTTCCCATCGGGACGAAATAACCGCTATACCTGGAAATACGTTATATCTATGGTATGATTAAATATCGGGATATCTACTTTTTAATTCAATCGAACCTGCTGTCATTCTTCAAACGGTTCAACATCCACAGCGTCCTGGCGCTGGCCGGTATCCTGGGGCCTCTGGCGGTGGCTATCGGCGACCTTACCGCCGCTACCTCCAGCCCCGGCTACAGCCTGGTCAAGAACTCCATATCCAGCCTGGCGCTGACATCTATCGGCTGGCTGCAAACTATCGGCTTCCTGGCCCTCGGCCTGCTCGTGGAGATATTTACCGCCGGCCTGCTTTTCAACGTCAAGAGGGCCAGGTGGTTCCATCTGGGTATCACCGTCTTTGTTTTCTTCGGCTTCGGGATGCTGCTCATCGGCGCTTTCAACACCGACCCGGTGGGAGCCGCACGCACCATCAAAGGGACAATCCATGGTCTCGCCGCCAGCACCGATTTCTCGCTTTTCGCCGTCGCCGTCCTGGCTCTCTCGCCCAGCCTCAGGCAGGACCCCGATTGGCAACCCCTTTTTCGCTATTCACTGGTAACCTGTATCCTGGCGGTGCTCCTCGGGGTAACGCTGCGGTTTTTTAAAGATGGCAGTGGCGGGTTCGGCCTGGTGGAGAGAATCCTCGTCGCCAATATGATAATCTGGGTCGAGGTGGCCGCCATCAACCTCCTGCGGCTTTCGCTGAGGCGGCGTAAACAACTTGATAATGAAGCTGAAATCGGCTAAACTATAATCAGGAGTCAATATTATGCCGATATATGAGTATCTTTGCTCGGAATGCGATTCTAAATTCGAGCAATTGCGCCCTCTGAGCCAGGCCGAAAAAGCCGCCGAATGCCCCCGTTGCCATAAACCCGCCCGGCGCAAGATGTCCACCTTCGCCTGCTTCAGCGTGGGCGGCTCCGGCGCGCCCACACGCGTCGCCGGCACCGGCGGTTCTGCCTGCTCGGGCTGTAGCTCCGGCAACTGCAGCACCTGCGCCTCGTAGCGACTCCAAATCCAACCCAAGGGTGATGTACCCCCGGCAAGCTGGGATTTATAATATACTCTCACGCCCCTTCTCTTAGAGCGTATGCGATAAAAGTCACATACTCTCACCGCCCACCGTCCTACACTCAAGATAGACAC
>CAZXYV010000241.1:1596-3425 GCA_964645025.1 uncultured Dehalococcoidaceae bacterium
ATAACAGCTACCAAAAGGTCGTCCGGTTGAACTGCGTGGAAGGGTGGGCGGTCAACATCCTCTGGGAAGGCGTGCAGGTCAGGGATATACTGGCCAAAGCGAACCCCCTGCCCGCGGCTAAGGTTGTTATCTTCCACGCTTATGACGGCTATACCACATCTTTCCCCATCGAATATATCATGGCTAACCCCATACTCATGGCCTACAAGATGAACGATGTCACCATCCCGCCGGAAAGGGGCTATCCCTTTCAGCTGGTGGCCGAGAGCAAGTGGGGCTATAAGTGGATAAAGTGGATAACACAGATAGAGCTTTCCGATGATACCAGCTACGAGGGCTTCTGGGAAAGCCGCGGCTACTCCAACGAAGGCGATCTGGATAACAGCTTTTTTGAATAACGTTCCTGAGAGCACGTTCAGTAGTGAGTGTCATTGCGAGTGCAAAGCCCGAAGCAATCCCTTATTACGGATAAACAAAATTACGCATATCGGAATTATAAGACGGCAACGATGGGGATTGCCACGCTACGCTCGCAATGACAGTTCATAATATTACATACTAAATAATGTGAGTCACAAACCTTTGACACCCCTGCCTTAAAGCTGTTAATCTTTACTGTAAATAGCTTTGAGGCAGGTGACTGACATCAATACCCCGGAAACATTAAAAGAAACCCGGCAAAATATCACCTTCCGCTGGACATATATCGTGTTGCCGGCGGCGGTGCTGCTCATCGCCTTCGTTCTCGCGGCCATATTTTACGGTAAGCTACCTCCGAACACCGCCTATCGCTTCTCCAGCGGCGTCCCGGTAAGCTGGCTGGGCCGCGGTGGCGTCCTGGCCTGGGCGCTGGGTTTGCAGCTCGTCTTTGTACTCATTTCGCTGGCTATCACCTTCCTGGTCACCAGCGCGGCCCGGCGCATGCAACTTACAGAGACTCCCTTGAACCGGGTGCTCTTTGCCATCATCGGTAACGTGGTAGCGCTGCCCCAGATTATCATCGCCTATGCAACGCTGGATATTTTCCTTTACAATATATACGAAAAAGCCCTCCCACCCCTCTGGGCTTTCGCCATCCTGGTGATGTTCGCGGGGGGCGTGGTCCTGGCGGTACTTTTTGCCCGGGCTTTCGCGCAGTCCCGTAAGTCGAAAGCGAAAAATATTTCAGGGAGTGACGCTGATGTCAGATAATACAGCCGGTAAAGTCAGCCTGGAAAAGCTCGTCTCGCTCTGCCAGCGGCGCGGCTTTATCTTCCCCAGCAGCGATATCTACGGCGGCCTGTCCGGCTGCTGGGACTATGGGCCGGTGGGCGTGGAGCTGAAACGGAACGTTAAAGAGGCCTGGTGGCGTGCGGTGGTGCAGGGACGGGATGATATTCTCGGCCTGGACACCAGCATACTGATGAACTCCAGGGTGTGGGAAGCAAGCGGGCATGTCACCAGCTTTTCCGACCCCCTCGTGGAATGCAAGAACTGCCACCTGAGATGGAAGGCCGATGACCTTACCGAGAATAAATGCCCCTCCTGCGGCGGTGAGCTTACCGAGGAGCGCATGTTCAATACAATGTTCAAGACCTTTATCGGGCCGGTGGAAGAGGAGGCCGCCGTCGTTTACCTGCGCCCGGAGACGGCCCAGGGCATGTTCGTCAACTTCCAGAATGCCGTTAACACCAGCCGCAAGCGCCTGCCCTTCGGCATCGCCCAGCAGGGTAAAGCCTTCCGCAATGAGATTACCACCGGCAACTTCATCTTCCGCAGCCGGGAGTTCGAAATCATGGAGTTCGAATACTTCGTCAAGCCGGGGACGGATGAAAAGTGGTTCGAATACT
>CAZXYV010000242.1:0-474 GCA_964645025.1 uncultured Dehalococcoidaceae bacterium
GATGACTACTGCTTTGGTCGAGTCGATAAGGATGATAATAATCAATACGCCACATTATCTATTATAACCCCACAGGTAATATTTGTCAATGATAGTTTGTCTTACTGGAGTCATTCTAAAAAGTCTTAACATAAATTATACTCCCGTATGTCAAATTCCTTAAGAGTGTCCAAGAGGGGCGTAGCCCCTCTTTCCTTTTTCTTCCCCCTTCCCTTCGCAAGGGAAGGGGGTAAGGGGGTTCACCCTGAAGGGATAGGTTACTAAAGAACGGATTCTCACGGGCACTTCGTGCCCTCAGAATGACCCTTCGACAGGCTCAGGGCGAGCGGTGCGCTTGAGGGTTTAAGGCGTTTAGAGTACACTAAGTAGGCGAATATCAGGCGGAGGTGCCTGTTATGAAAGCATTAATCATCTACGATTCGCTTTACGGCAACACGGAGCAAATCGCCAAAGCTATCGGCGGGGGGATAGGGG
>CAZXYV010000242.1:484-3423 GCA_964645025.1 uncultured Dehalococcoidaceae bacterium
CGACAGGCTCAGGGCAGGCTCTTTACGTAAGGGGAGACGATGATGGCTGTTTCTCTTGGCTTATTTTCACAAATTCAATGTCGAACTTAGTGATAATGATTTCAAGAACTTTTTTATTCAAAACTTCAATGTCACTAATTCGAAATCAGATCAAGAGACACAACTAGCGATGAAAGCCTTGGAGTTGATGCCTCACAAGAGCTAATCTCTGGGAATAATGAGCACCAATTATTACGTGAAAACGCATGTTCTCATGATATACTATAGACATAGTATTTTCTTTGCGAGGCAACATTTCAAGCAATTGTGACCCTATAATTTACTAAAAAGTGCAACTTATTTTGCAGTTTGACACTGTCTCGTCGATAGTATTTGCTCCAATAAATTGGACAAAATACTATAATTAAGTATAAACTCATCTTTGATACCTCCAGTACGTGATCCGATGGCGAGGGTCCGTTACTTTACCTAGACACCGGAAGCTGGAGTACTGCAAGCACTGTAATAGATAAATAAAAGTGCAATTATTGCAGCCTATGAGCTTTTCATTGCCCACTGCAAATTATGAAAGATTTGTGTTTTACTTTCATATTCAACATCGATTTCTGCAAGTGCTGCAGGATTTTTACAAGGAATGCCTTCGGGGAGTGACTATGATTTCGGAAGGAGAATTCGCCGATGAAAGCTAAAAAAGGTAGGGTCAGGGTAATCACGGGCAACGCTGCCGCTGCCTACGGAGCTATGCTTTGCCGACCTGATGTCGCAACTTCATACCCTATAACTCCCATGAGTGAAGTGGCAGAGCAACTCTCAGCGTTCCGTGCTGAAGGGATTTTAGATACCGAAATGGTAGAAGTAGAGGGAGAAAACTCGGCAATGAATGTTGTCGCTGGTGCCAGCATCGCCGGTGGCCGCGCTTTCACAGCCACATCCTCATGGGGCTTGGCGTTCATGTATGATGCTGTGCAACAAACATCTGGCTTCAGGGCACCGGTGGTGATGGCTATCGCCAATCGTGAGACGCCGGGCATCCTGGCTGTCTCGGGAGGCCAGCAAGATATTATAAGCACGAGAGATACAGGATGGATTCAGGTAATTGTTGAAGACGGCCAGGAAATCCTTGATATGATAATAATGGCCTTTCGGCTGGCAGAGGACTGTGATATTCAGCTCCCGGTGATGGTAAATTACGATGGATTTTATCTGTCTTACCTTGCCATGGCGGTAGAAATTCCAGAGAGAGAAGATGTTGACCGGTTTTTAGCCCCTTTAACACCGCGGCTGGGGCGTCAGATATTGAACCCGGGGGAGCCTCTGGGATGCGGTACCCACGGCATCGAGTTGGGGTTCGTTGAACTCCGCTACAAGCATTGTGCGGCTATGGAGCGTGCCGCCATTAAACTTGACGAAATAGACAAAGAGTTCGGGGAGTTTTTCGGGAGGAGCTATGGAGGCCAGATGGAAGAATACCGTACCGGAGACGCCGAAGTAGTCGTAGTCGCTTCCGGTGGTGCCGCCGGGACGGCACGAGTGGCTGTCGACGCTAAAAGGGCCGAGGGGATAAAGGTGGGGCTGGTCAAATTGAGATTATTCCGTCCTTTTCCTCGTAAACGGCTTGCCGAAGCCCTCAAGGGGAAAAAGGCAATCGGTGTCATTGACCGGAGTGTTGGTTTCGGCTGGAACTGCGGGCCCATGTATATGGAGTTAAGGGCGCTTACGCCGGAAATAGGCATAGTGCCGATGTTGAGCTACATTGATGGGCTGGCCAATCTGGATATAACCATCTCACATATTGAAAGAGTTATTGACGAAATCCATGCCGCTGCCCAGGGTAAGCCCTACCAGGAGGTAACCTGGATACCTTTGGAAGAGTGAGGGAGAAAATGCCACAGCAAGATAAGAAAAAATCAAGAATTTTTGATTATTTTTGTGAAAAGGACGAGCAATTCGCCGGAGGAATTGCCTGGTGTGCCGGCTGCGCTCTGGAGCTCACTGCCAGGTTTGTACCGAAGGTGCTGGGAAAGGATATTGTGCTCGTTGGTTGTCCAAGCTGTTCAGCCACCGTTTTGTATGGACAGAATATAGGGGCATGGCATCGCCTGTCTTATGTTAGCTGTTTAATGACCGGAGTCGCTTCCACCGCCACGGGTATTGCCCGTTATTATAAGAAGATAGGGAAGACTGCCACCATAGTATGCTTCACAGGCGACGGCTGTGCGGCCGACGTGGGTTTTCAGCCCCTCAGCGGTGCCGCTGAAAGAAACGAGCATATTATTTATATTACTTATGACAATGAAGGCTACATGAATACCGGTTACCAGAGAAGTAGCACCACTCCTCTGGGAGCTTCAACCAGCACCACACCTGTCGGTGTTGCCAGCAAGGGTAAGCCAACACCGGCCAAGAACATGCCCCTCCTTATGGCCATGCATGGATCGTCCTATGTGGCTACTGCTACTCTTAGCCACCTCGAGGATTTTGCTAAAAAGCTCATCAAGGCCAAGGAAAAGAAAGATGAGGGGTTCGTTTATCTTCACGTATTCGCACCGTGCGTCATGGGCTGGCGAATAGATTCTGATTCGATGATTGAAGTGTGCCGCATGGCGGTCAGGACCAACTACTTCCCCCTTTGGGAAGCTGAAAATGGCAAGTTCCGCCTTAACCACGAGGAAGTTAACCCCAGACCAATTCAAGATTTCATTAAGCTGGTGCGAAAATTTGCCCATATGAAAGAAATAGACCTGAATAATTTTCAACAAATGGTAAACCAGAGGTATGCACTCGTCAGAGGATTATGTGAACTAAGTAAGTGAAGACTGGTGAGGGTTGCAGAGCTGACAAAGAAAAAGTTGAAATACCCCCTATAGTTTATCTTTAAACCAAGCTCGATTGCACAATAGTCAGGAATGTGCAGTGGTTAGCCCATGCCCAAAACGTCA
>CAZXYV010000243.1:0-1628 GCA_964645025.1 uncultured Dehalococcoidaceae bacterium
AATAAGCTCAAATAAATTATAAGGAGTGCGTGAATTTGAGTCAAGGCGAGGTCATGGCATTCAGCCTCCTCATCACTTCTTCCACCGTTTCCTCCGCAGTGGACGCGCCGGAGGTGACGCCGATGTGCTGCTTGCCCTTGAGCCAGGCGGGCTTAATATCGTCGGCGGTCTCGATGAGGTGCGTCTCGGTGACTTTAGCGCACAGCCCGGCGATGCGGTTGGTGTTGGCGCTGGAGAGCCCCCCCACCACCAGCATGAGGTCGGCCCGGTGGGCTAACTCTAAAGCGGTGACCTGGCGTTCCCGCAGGTCATGGCAGATGGTATCGATGATGCGTATCTCGAAGTTTTTTGTCAGCGCAAAATCGATTATCTTCTTCACGAACTCGGCAAAATGGGCGGGAACCTCGGTAGTCTGGGAGAGGATACCCAGCTTGCGCGGCAACGGGTCCAGTGCGGCGATGACTTTTTCGTCGGTGGTGGCGATGCCTTTCCCTTTCGCCCAGCCGAGGATGCCCTTGACCTCGGGGTGTTGGGCATCACCGAAAACAATCACAAAAAAGCCCGACTCGGCCAGCTTTTCGGCGGCGGCCTGGGCACGGCGCACATCGTGGCAGGTGGTACTGACGACTTCAAGGTTGCGAGCCCGCAGGCTGGCCTCTAAATCAGGGCTGACACCATGAGAACTGGTGATAATCGTATCGCCTTTAATGTCTGCGCTATCTTTGACCACGCTGACGCCCAGCTCGGACAGCTTGTTCAGCACCTGCTGGTTGTGTGCCACCGCGCCGAGGGTCTCTACCTGGCCGCGTTCACGGGCGACCTTCTCTACAATCTCGATGGCCCGCCTAACGCCGAAGCAGAACCCCGTCTTGCCGGCTTTCTCAATCCGTGGCATTTTCCCCTCCTCCGTAGGCGCCGCGGTAGGCCGGGGGCAGCAGGGCGGCGATTTTCCCCATAATATCTTTCATCAGCGCATTACGCTGTTCTTTAGGCAGTTTGCCACCGGCGGGCGGTGGAAGGAAAGGCCGGCCGATGTTGACCGTTATCCGCGGACGGTGAAAAACGCACCATATGAGGGGTTTTAGCCTCATGTTTTTTAGCTTTTCCGTGCCGGTGATGCTTACCGGCAGGACGGGGACGCCCGTATGCGCCGCGATGAGCGCTGCCCCGGGTAAGGCTGGCTGTAGCCGTGCACCCTGGCTCCTACCGCCTTCGGGGAAGATAATCAGCGATACGCCTTTTCGCAGCCAGTCTTCCGCCCGCCGGATGGCTTCTCTATCCACCCCGCCCCGGCTCACTGGTATCGCGCCGAAGTTGCCTACCCAGAAGCGTGACCACCCGTCCCGGAAAAGCTCTTCTTTAGCCATGAAGACGCATTTTAAAGGCATGCTGGCGGCGACGATAGGCGGGTCGGCGAGGTGAAGGTGATTGCAGACGATGAGCAGAGGGCCACTTGCCGGGACGTTTTCCCGCCCCTTAACCTCCCAGCTGGCGAAAGGGAATACCAGGATGTGTATCAGGACTCTACCGAAATAATAGACCCAGTGCATTTGATGTCATTATAGCCTGCGGGGAGAAGACATGACAAACTTTATTTTTATGTGACCTATCCCCTTCAGGGAGAACCC
>CAZXYV010000243.1:1728-3411 GCA_964645025.1 uncultured Dehalococcoidaceae bacterium
CCTCTTACACGCCCCTTTTTGTATTACACTTTACTTCATGTGTAAAATGGTCTAAGTACGGAGGTGCTCGCATGAAGTACGATTTTAATACGGTGTGTGACCGCAGTAATACCGATTGCGCCAAATGGGGTGCGGTCAAGGCTATTTTCGGGAGCGAGGATGTGATCCCTATGTGGGTAGCTGATATGGACTTCCCTACCGCGGAGCCTGTTGTTGAAGCGCTGAAACGCCGCGCCGGGCACCCGTTCTATGGCTATACCATGCCGGGCCCGGGTTTAACCGAAGCAGTAGTCGACCGTGTGAAGCGTAAGTTCGACTGGAAGATTGAACCGGAATGGGTGGTCTTTACCCCCGGCATCATCCCCGCCCTGAATATCGCCGTCAGGGCATTGACTCACCCCGGTGACGAAATCATATTGCAGGAGCCGGTTTATTATCCCTTTTTCAGGGTGGTTACCGGCAGCGGTTGCCAGATAGCTCATAACCGGTTAAAGCTGACCCGCGGGCGTTATAAGATGGACTATGCCGACCTGGAAAGCAAATTCCAGCCCAGGGCCGGTATGCGGGTTGCTCATCATCGCGTCAAGGCTATTATCCTCTGCAATCCCCAGAACCCGATAGGGCGTCTCTGGAGCCGGGAAGAGCTGGAGCGTATGGGAGAGCTCGTCATCGGTCACGGGGCAATCGTCATCTCCGATGAGATCCACTGCGAGCTTCTTTACCGGGGTTTCCGGCACACCCCCTTCGCATCGATTTCACAGGAGTTCGCCCAAAACAGCATCGTTTGCATCGCACCCAGCAAGACCTTCAACCTCCCCGGACTTGAGGCTTCTTCTATTATCATTCCCAACCAGAAGCTCCGCGAAAGTTTCAACGATGCCCGGGCCGGCATGGTTCCCGGTCTGAACATTTTCGGCCTGACCGCCATGGAGGCGGCCTATCGTTATGGCGACGAATGGCTAGAGCAGCTCCTCGACTATCTTCAGGGCAATCTGGAAATCACCATGACCTTTTTTAAGGAGCACATCCCGAAAATAAGGGTCATCGAGCCGCAGGGGACATATCTGCTCTGGCTGGACTGCCGCGCGCTCGGATTGGACGATACGGCGCTGCAGAAACTCATGCGGGAGCAGGCCAGGGTGGGCTTCGACGATGGTTTTGTCTTCGGCGCGGGGGGTTCCGGTTTCCAGAGGATGAATATCGCCTGTCCCCGGACGATTCTCCGGGAAGCTTTAGGGAGAATTGAGAAAGCGGTAAATGAGATGTGAGGATAGTAAATTCCCCAGGCTAACTCTCCCCCAGCTTCTGCTTTATCTCCGGTATCGCTTTTTGCGCCGCCTCCCGGCCCCGCGTTATCATCTCCGGCGCTTTATTGAAATCGCCGCCGCCGATATGCGCCAGGTCGGGCTCGATGACGATATCGGCATTCTCCAGCGCATGTTGCGCCACGGCATATGTGGTGATGTAGATGGACTGCATCATCACCTGGAAAATGTTCGGCTCTTTGTGGGCTTCCACGCGCTGCCGGTAGGCCTTCCCCATGCGGCCGGTAATGTCCGGGTTGACGTTCACGGCGATGACGAGGTCGGCCCCCATCTGCCGGACCACTTCCACCGGCACCGGGGTCGTCAGGCCGCCGTCCACCACGTAGCGCTCTCCATGCTTGACCACGGTAAAGATGCC
>CAZXYV010000244.1:0-3370 GCA_964645025.1 uncultured Dehalococcoidaceae bacterium
AGAAAGAGCATCGATATGGCGATGTGGGGATAAGAGAGTTTTTGCAGGAAGCCGTACCTGGAATTATATATGGCGTCACGGTGTTTCCATAGCGCTTGAAAATTACCGCGATACCATCTTAGTCTCTGTTTATACAGGTCTTTGACGGTCTGCGGGGCTTCCGTGTAAGAGATCGCCGTAGTGCTCGCCTGGATGATTTTGCCCGATTTAAGAGCTTTAATCGTGACATCGAAATCCTCGACCAGGGTATCCGGGTCATAAACGCCGCTGCCTATCAGAACCTCCCGGCGGTAGGCGCCCAAAGCACCAGGCACTACGGTGACGCTGCCGAAGACATCCATCGCCCGGCGGTAAATATTGATACTGGCGATATACTCCAGGGCCTGGCATTTGGTCAACAGGCTCTTGCGATTAAGCACCTTAATATTACCGGCCACGGCCGCGACATCGGGGTCACGGAAAGGCTTGACCAGTTCTGCCAGCGTGTTTTTACAGATTTGACTATCGGCATCGACAATGACGATTATCTCACCCCGCGCGAACAGCAGGCCGTGATTCAATGCGGTAGCCTTACCGCCGTTGGGCCGATGAATCACAACCACGCCTCTATTATTAAAGCCCTGGGCTATCCGGTGAGTCTGGTCTTTAGAGCCGTCATCGATGACAATTATCTCTTTATCGGGATATGAAGATTCAAGGACGGACTCAATAGTCCGGGCCAGGACTTTCTCTTCATTATAGGCCGGAATAAGGACGGTCAAGGAAGGACAGTATCCGGGAGAATCAACCCGTCGGCGCTCCTGAAGTTTCTGGTAGATGGCCAGAGGTACGTTAAGGAAGTTATAGTACATGGTCATGGTGAGGCTGATGAGCAGTACCCAGGTAGAAATGGAAAACGCTCCCCAGAAATTCAAAGACGCGGCAAATATAATCGGCAGGAGAATGAAAAGGCATGATAGACTCAATATGGGCATCCAGAAGGCGGTACGGGCTATCCGCTTTTTCTTCGTGGATACGGATACGATGTAATGCACGAGAATGAAGACGGCCACGCTGGTACCCAGCCCGAAGGAGAGATAGGTCTGCCTGGAAGGCATCAATATAACGTAAGAGGTCAGCAGGCAGAGAATAAGGACAGCGATGATTACGCTTTTAATCACTTTTTATCTCACCGGATTATGAGTTGCTCAATAAGGTGCTGAAACGGCGGGCCGCATCATCAACTTCGCCTCGGCCGGAGAAATCGGCCAGCTCTTTGGCTTCGATAACCTTGATACGCTGGTAATCGGCAAACTGTTTTGCCTCTTTGCTCAGCCTGGGGACGCCGATAATAATCTTATCGCGTATATTGGCATCGTAGGCCGCCGTATCAAACTGAATAACTTCGTTGGCATCGTTATTTGAGGCTTCTTCATTCATGATGACGCCAGCGGCGAGCTTGTGATTGATGATGCCATCATCTTTTTCCGCGTAAAGGTCCAGAACGTGTTCGGCCCCCGACCTTCCTGTTATCTTGAGCTTTTCAGCCACGTGATAACCCCTTTTCTCAAGCAGCCATTTCAGCCAGCCTCTGGGACCGACTCTGGTCAGGTCCGTGTGGTCGGGCATAGCCTGTTTTTGTTCCTTTTCAACGGCAATAATCTCCGTTTCCTGGGTTTTCCAGCTTAATAAAGCCCTCAGATCCTCCAGCCGGTACACTCTGATGCCCTGTCTTTCAGCGAACTTCATCGCCGCCGAGGTAAAGCCGGGCACGGCGATAACCATCTTGTTATCAATGCCGGCATCATATACCTTGCTATCGAAGCTGAAAAGCGCGTCGATGGATACTTCGGCTTCATTGTGAGGCGCCACCAGTATCCCTACGGCCACGGTATGTCTGGTGATTAAATCATCGATACTGGCCACCAGGTCGATGGTATGCGTGGCCCCAGACTTTCCCTGGACCTGGACCCTTTCGTGTACGTCATAGCCCAGATGCGTCAGACAATCAATGAGCTGCCTTTTCGGCTCGAGCTCGAACTCAAGCCGCTGTTTATTCGCCTCGTTGAGCCGGTACGAAAAGAGCGAGATATTACGGAGTTCCTCAAGGCGGTATACTTCACCCGTTTTCAGGCAGCGGCATTTAATTACGGGGGACGGGAATATCCCATGACAGCTGTTACAAACGTAGCGCATCCCCGGTTTCCGGTAGTCGGTGCCGATTAACTTGAGCTCATGTTTGCACTTGGGGCAGACCTGGTTAAGCCCCTTCATGAATTCGCTCTCCAGCCCGATATGGCCGCAGCTGAAGTGCTCGATTAACTGTCCCCGGGCCAGGTCCGGTGAGTCGCATTGCGGGCACCTTTCCACCGGTACCAGCTGGACCGAGCCGCCGGGACTGAGGAGCATTTTTTCGTAATCCTGCTTCAATAATAGGCCCTCTTTAGCCAGAGATTCGAGAATCAGGGCGGTCTCCCTGCCCGCGGTGCCCATGACGCCGTCAGCTTCCCGGTAGGAGAAACCGTCCCCGAGGCGGAGATCTATCTCCGGAGTGAGCTGCTTGATTTTCCCGCTTAAAAGGCTGCTCATCAGGCTGGCTACTTTAGGATCCTGCCAGATGTTGGTAGGGTTATCCGGCGCCGGCTCGGGGGCACTATTATAGGCGATATCGGCGGGCTTTTCTTGTACAAATACCGGTTCCGGCGGGACTCTTTCGATAGTCGCGGGCTCCGTTTCGTTCACCTTTTCCGTAATTACCGGGGCACCGCGCTCCGGTGTAGTGAGCCCGCCCCGATACTTCAGTTCATAAATCGCGAGCTTTATCTTGGTGCCAAGCTCGTGAGGCGGGACAGGTTTTTTATAGTAGCGGTCAAAGCCGATTTCCTTAGATTTTTCCCACATTTCCCAGGAAGGCATGTTGCCGAGAAGGATGATAATCGCTGTTGAAGCGAGCCGTAGCCGGTGGCAGGTATCATAAAGGTCAACGCCACGCAGAGAGTCATCAACGACGATGACATCGAAGTCCCCGCGGCCGTTATTTAGCAGGCCTTCGCGAAACTTCGATGATGCCATGACCTGCACATTAGCCGCCGCCAGGGCTTTTTCCTCTTTCCCGGTTAACAGCGGCCTGTCCGACAGTATTAAGGCCCTGCTCATCACATTCTCCCTTGGTATATCTGCGGATAATAACTTTTTACCACTTCGAGTGTATATTAACCATAAAAACATGTTCCCAACCTGTAAAAAAACCATAAATATCGGTGACGTTAGGTAAGGAAAAGTGAAGATAGTATTCAGGGGATGTAGGCGTTTTGGAGGATTAAGAACCCCGTTGAACTTGCCGGGGCAGGTGAGCCAGTGTATAATTACTGCTGGCGGGGCGTAGCGCAGC
>CAZXYV010000245.1:0-3361 GCA_964645025.1 uncultured Dehalococcoidaceae bacterium
ATTTATGTTCTCAGGCAGGTATCCGGCGGTCAGCCACGTAATAGTGGTCGAGCCTTTGCCACTGGCGCCAGTCGAACTCGGCCAGGTTCAGGACCAGATGGCGCGTCGGCTCATCGCGGGTCAGCAGGTAAAAGCAGGTGCCGTTCTCGTTACTCATTTTGATGACACCATCATTTACCAGCCTCTCCAGGTCTTTCTCGATTTCCGGTCTGGTGCCGTTTTCATCGAGGGCATGAACAACGGCCAGTTTGCTGAAACGGCCGTTGGGATGCACGACGAAAAATCGCAATAGCCCCAGGCAATACCGGTTACTGATAAGCTCTTTCATGAGCTGGGTAGCGTTCGGCCTGGGCGGCTTTTTGGTTACTTCAATAATCGTTATGGGTTCGGCAATAGTCACGGGGCTCTCCTTCCCCAGGGTCTAATGGCCCTGGTTAATTATACACTTTTTTCATCGAGCTGGCACTTCTTGGCTGGTAGATGGCATTTTGCCGCAGGAAAGAAGGCAGGTCGAGTTCGTCATCCTGTATGCCCTTAAGGACCTTGGCCATCTCCTTCTCTTTAGAGGCGTTAGCCATCATTTCTTTGGTGGCGAATCCGGTAGCGATTAAAGTAAGCCTGACATCGTTGCCCATATTGGGGTCGACGACGACGCCGAAGATGACATTCGCCTCCGGGTCGACAGCCTGGCGGATAACCTCGGCGGCATTATTCACCTCGTAAAGCGTTAAAGTGCTGCTGCCGGCGATATTGAACAATACCCCTTTGGCGCCTGCCACGGAAACATCCAGCAACGGGCTGGATAGGGCGTCCTTGGCGGCATCGACGGCGCGGTTCTGCCCCGTGCCCCGCCCGATAGACATCCAGGCCGGTCCGGCGTCTTTCATGATCGTCCGTATATCGGCGAAGTCGAGGTTGATAAGACCGGGGACGGTAACTACTTCGGCGATAGCCTGGACGCCGTGATGCAGGACCTCATCGGCCAGACGGAAAGCGTTATTGATACTCGTTTTCTGGTCGCAGAGGGCGAGCAGTCGGTCGTTGGGGATAATAATCAGGGTATCGACATTAGGCATCAGGTCTTGAATGCCCTGCTCGGCCACCTTGGCGCGGTGAGTGCCCTCGAAATTGAAAGGTCTGGTGACCACACCGATGGTCAGCGCGCCGGTATGCTTGGCGATTTCCGCCGCTATGGAGATGGACCCTGTGCCGGTGCCACCCCCCATACCCGCCGCCAGAAATATCATATCCGCCCCGACGAGCGCATCCTGGATAGAATCTTTGCTTTCTTCGGCGGCACCGCGGCCACGGTTATGGTCGCCGCCGGCACCGAGGCCGCCGGTTAGTTTTGGGCCCAGCTGGACGCGCACGTTGGCTTCGGTAATCTCGAGAGCCTGGGCATCCGTGTTCATCGCGATGAACTCCACGCCGTGCAGTTGCTCGCGGACCATCCTGGTAATGGCATTACATCCCGACCCACCCAGGCCGATAACTTTAATCCTGGCGCCGCTGGGAACGTAACGTGTGTTAGCCATGATAACCCTCCTTAATGATTCATCGACAATAAAAATTATCTAAAGAGCCTGAACATCTGTGTCAGCAGCTTTCTGATGGCGCTTTCTTTGGCGGCGGGATTATTCGTCTGCTGGCTTCTCATCTTCCACAGCAGCAGACCGACGCCCGTGGCATAGGCCGGGTCGGTCAGGTTGTCCGAGACACCGGTGAGAGGGGAAGGTCTGCCAATCCTGACCGGCATCCGGGTTATTTTTTCGCCGAGTTCGGCGATGCCGGGAAGGTTAGCGCCGCCACCCGTGATGACCAGCCCCGCCGGGATGAGCTTTCTATAATCCGATTGGGGAAGTTCCAGCATAACCAGCCGGAGCAGCTCCTCGATGCGGACGCGGATAATTTCGGACAGGTCGCTATAAGAAATACTGTGTCCGTCATGGGTAATAGCCATGTCGCTGCTGGAGTTTTCCGCATCGGTCGGGGTTACGTTACCGTATTTCTTTTTCATTTCCTCGGCCAGTTCGAAAGTAATTCCCAGGCCGATGGAGATATCCCGCGTGACCTGATAGCCGGCTACCGGCAGTACGGAGGTGTGGTAAATAGTGTTGTCTTTGAACAGGGCGAGGTCCGTGGTGCCGCCGCCGATATCCGCAAGCAGGACGCCATCCTGTTTCTCCTCGGGAGATAGGACGGCCTCGGCGCTTGCCAGCGGTTCCATCACCAGGTCGTCAACTTCGACACCGATGCCGCGGATGCACTTGGTCAGGTTCTGCATCGAGGTCACGGCTGCGGTAATGATGTGGGTTTCCACATCCAGCCGGAATCCATGCAATCCTACGGGGTTCTTGACCCCTCCCTGCCCATCGACAACGTATTCGCGCGGGATAATATGAAGGACTTTCTGTTCGGAAGGGACTTTAATACTGCGGGCTACACTCAACACGCGCTTGAGGTCATCCGTATTTACTATCTGGTTGTTGCGCGTGATGGCGACCGAGCCCGTCGTATTCTCCGCTTTGACATGCCGGCCGGTGACGCCGACATAGGCCGATTCCAGCCTGCGTCCGGCCATCTGCTCAGCCATCCGGACCGACTGTTTCACCGATTCTTTGGCTTCATTAATATTAATTACCAGGCCTTTATGAAGCCCGTGCGAGGGGGTAATACCCACGCCCAGGACACGCAGCCCTTCTTTATCATAAACGTCTGCCATGATCGTGCAGACCTTGGTGGTCCCCACATCAATGGCGCCGATTCTGTCCCTTTTCATCTATCCCTCCTTCGTCCCGATTGGCCGGGACTGACCCGATAAGTTATTACCTAATTAATTTATATATAGTGTGTTATTTTCCTTTGGCATCGCGGTAGCGGACGTTCCACTTATTGCATAGCGAGAGGATGTGCTCCCTCATCTCCGGATTGGCTATCCGGTGCAATTCCGCCAGGAAGCCATGCAGCAACTCGCCGCCGGTCATGTTCGGAGCCGGTTCTTCAGGGCCCGGCAGGTTGATGTAGACAATCTCCGTCATCAGCTTTTGATACTCGATAGGGGTTCCCATTGATTCAGTCCTCCTTATTTATTTTGGCTAAACATCCGTGCCCCTATTTTTCAAGAGCACAACTCATCGTATAACGTTCCGAGAGTAAGCTACAAAAACTGTCCTTTCCAATTCCATAGTGTAATGAATAAATTCCACAGAAAAAATGTTACCAATTTTAGTGTTGTCCTCTTGTATGTTCCATTAATTTGGAATATAATGGGGAAGTTAAAAAGAGGGCATGCCATGACGACGGATAGAGTCCGAAAACACCTCCCGCCTTATGTGTCCTACCGCACCTTCCATAACTTCGT
>CAZXYV010000246.1:0-3360 GCA_964645025.1 uncultured Dehalococcoidaceae bacterium
TTTCCGATAGAATTCAAGTTATTTTAAGCATATTTCGAGGTTAATTTCAAGTCGGGGGAATTGAAAGAATATTTTATGAATGTCATTGCGAGCCATCCTGACGCCGTCGGGAGGCGCGGCAATCCCATACATGGATTCAATACAACCAGTGGGATTGCCACGTCGCTACGCTCCTCTCAATGACAAACACATTTTGACCCCGTGGAAACGGGGACAGTATAATCTTTAGGTAATCGTTAAGGATTGACTTAAATCAGTATGGATAAAAAACCCAGAAGACCCACCGTGGCGCTGGACAGCCTGGGCTGTAAGCTCAACCAGGCGGAGATACAGCAGTTGGCCGGACAGATGGCGGCGGCCGGGTACCGGATTGTGCCGCCCGCGGAGAAAGCCGATATTTACGTTTTGAACACGTGCACGGTCACGCATGTCGCCGATAGGAAATCGCGGCACCTGCTGCGCCTGGCGCGGCGGCGTAATCCGGCGGCGCGGCTGATAGCCATCGGCTGCTATGCGGAACGTGAACCGCGTGAGCTTGCCCGCATCGAGGGAGTCGAGCTGGTGCTGGGCAACGAGCAGAAATGGCGTCTCCCGGAGCTGCTGGAGACTGCCGGCGCTCTGAAAAAGTCCGCTATCAAAGCCATAGCTGACAGCGATGAAGGCAGCCGACGCACCCGCGCTTTTATCAAGGTGCAGGACGGCTGCCACAACTTCTGCGCCTACTGCATCGTCCCGCTGGTGAGGAGTCGGGAAGGCAGCGTGCCTGTCGCGGAGGTTTTGACGCAGGTCAGAGAGCGGGTAGTCACTGGCTTTAAAGAGGTAGTCTTAACCGGCACGGAAATCGGCGCCTATAGCGGCGACGGCGTTACTCTAATAGGCCTGCTGAAGCGTATCCTGGCGGAAACGGATATCGTCCGGCTAAGGCTCTCGTCTCTCCAGCCTCACCAGATTTCCCCGGAGCTTATCGGGCTATGGCGCGACCGGCGGCTGTGCCCGCACTTTCACCTGTCTTTACAGAGCGGCATTGATACGGTACTAAAAAGGATGAGGCGCCGCTATACCATCGCGGATTACCGGGGAACGGTGGCTCTCATCCGGGAGCAGGTGCCGGGGGCGGCCATCACTACGGACGTCATCGTCGGCTTTCCCGGCGAGAGCGACGCGGAGTTCCGGGAGACTTACGATTTCTGCCGGCAGATGCAGTTCGCCCGTATCCATGTCTTCCCGTATTCGCCGCGCCCGGGGACAGCGGCAGCGACCATGCCGAAGCAGGTTACGGAGAAAATGAAAAAAGAGCGCAGCCGGCAGATGCTCGCCCTGGCTAAAGAGAGCGTGCAGGGCTTTCAAAAGGTATTTTTAGGGAAGACTCAAGAGGTGCTGTGGGAGCAGCAGGCGAATGGTATCTGGTCCGGGCTGACCAGAAACTATATTAAAGTGTACGCAAAAAGTAGCGAGGATTTGACCAACCGGTTCCTGCCGGTGAAGCTCATAAAGATTTACCGGGACGGGGTGTGGGGAGAGATATGTCCAGCGCCATGACCGACTCCATCTCGCCGTAGTAGTATTCCTTAAAAAGTATCTTCCAGCCAAAGCGTGCCAAGTAATGTTCCCGGTCAGGTGTGAAAAGGTAAAGTTTCTTGACCCGGGCCGAACGTGCCTCTTCAATCACACGACGCACTAGAGTTTCTCCGACTCCCTTTTTTCGATATTTTCCGTCAACATAGAGGCTGGCTATCCAGGGAGAGAGTTGCGGGTGAGTGTCCATATCGTCATCATCCAGCGCCGCCGTCCCGATAACTTTACTGTTATCTACAGCGACGAACAGAGACGGGATGCCGCCTCTCCGGTAATGAGAAGATAGAAATTCAGTATAGCGTTCAAGGGTAAACCCGTGTAAAATATGGTGCCACTGGTCATAGTGCCATTTCGCGACAGTTTGTATAGACTCGGGATGGTCATTAATGTATTCAACGGTGATATTCATTCAAATGTATCAGGCTTTAAGTGTCTATCTCTTCTTCAGCTTTTTCGTCGGGTTCTTATCTTCACAGGGCACCTTGGTCTGGCAGAGGCCGCAGCCGGCCACGCTCTTTTCGATGTCATAGCCATTTTTAAGAAGGCTCGGATTGTAGCCGATACTGTTCAGGTACTCCCGGCACTTATTCTTGTCATGCCCCTTTTCCGTTATCGCCCCGGCCGGGCAGCGCTTGATACAGGCGACGCATTTCTCACCGGCATAGAACAGGCAGTTAGCGTAAGGCCCCGCGGCGGTCCTGGGGCTGGCCGGCAGCTCCAGGCTGGTGACCACGCTCCCGCAGCGGTGGGCGATGCCGCGCTCGGTGATGAAGCCGTCAGAAAGGCTGAACGTGCCCAGTCCGGCGGCGTAGGCGATATGCCGCTCTGACCAGTTAGAGTACATTCCCTTTTCGTTATGTGACGTCTTGAACATACCTCCCGGCAGGCCCGGCGCCGCCGCCGGATAGCCCATGTTCTGAATGAACTCGACGACGTGCTTGCGGACAGCGTCGTTAAACTTCTCGCCGAACCAGCGAGTATGCGACCAGTACCGGGAAGGCACTTTAGTTTCGGTACGGTTGGACTTCCGTGTCACCTCCGCGATGGGTAAAATCCAGCTTATCACCGAGAGGCGTGCCGGTATTTTTTCGGGTTCTTTTTTTTCAGATAGCGCCAGGGCTTCGCTGGGGGTGAGATGGTCCGGGGCGATGATTGTCTTGTATTCATTGAAAATAGGGTCGGCGCCGTCGGCGAACTGTACCAGCGGCTCATCAAAGTAAATATCTTTTTCGGATGTGGCCATACGGTTGAGGGGGCTTTTCACAATGAAAGATTTAATTTCTTTAGTGATGAAGTCGGCCGGATTGTCAATTTTTTTAACCATCGTCACTCCTTATCTCGCTGCCTATTTTTGCGAATCATGTAATATCGTTGCGCCTCTTGTCTCGTCTATTATACCTAAGGCGAGTCGATAGGGAAAGTGTGAAAAAAATACGGCGGAAAAAGTGTTGTGAAAAGGGAAGTTATGTTATAATTGGCTATAACCTGCCGGATAAACTCATAGTTGGTCCGGAGGTGTCTTTCAGGGCCTCGTACCGCGCCCGCTTTTTCTTATTTTTCATGTAATATGATGAAGGTATTTAAATAAATCGTCTGAACAATAAATTACTGGGAGGTACCGGTCATGGTTGCGAAAATCAATCTGGAAGAGTTTGCCCTAACGGCCGGGAGAATCAGAGAGAAAGCCCTTAAGGAAAACAGGCTGCTGAATAATCCCTCCGACGAGGTGTTGAGGGCGCTGGTGGAGAAGGAGGAGAGCGTCGTCAAGACGATTTATAACAACTT
>CAZXYV010000247.1:0-3355 GCA_964645025.1 uncultured Dehalococcoidaceae bacterium
TTTAGCGGCTTGTTACTTGAGGTAAAAAGGTTCCCTTTTATGGATTAGCTTCTTGTGAATACTACTGAGAGTCTTCTTGGATTCTGTCAAATTCTAAACTGCCGTGCTATAATTCTGAGGGTATTTGAAGAATCGGCACGGAGCGGGAAAAAATGAAGATAGCTAAAAATTTCCCCAAATCATCTGTAGGTAAACCGGATAAAACAGTTATAAAAGCACTTGGCCTAGGTGGAGGACTCGGAGGAGGAGCTCCCTGTGCGGTTGATACCAGGGATGGGAGAATTGTCCGGATAAGGCCATTACACTATGATTGGAAATATATCTCAAAGCAATTCAATCCTTGGAAGTTTGAAAGGAATGGCAAAACCCTTGCACCAATTATGAAAACGCTGCCTTCTCCCTTCTCGTTAGCCTATAAAAAGCGGGTATATTCTCCCAATAGAATTATGTATCCCATAAAGAGAGTTGATTGGGACCCCAATGGAGAAAGACATCCGGAGAACAGGGGTAAGAGTAAGTATAAAAGAATTTCGTGGGATGAGGCTGCTGAGATAATAGCCAGTGAGGTAAAGAGGGTACATGAAAAATACGGGCTATTGGCGATCCTGGCACAGGCAGACGGACATGGAGAATGTAAGGTTCTGCATACCCCGCATGGCTCTCAAACTTTGCTTCTCAGTAAGATGGGGGGCTACACACAACAAGTTAGGAATCCGGATAGCTGGGAAGGATGGTATTGGGGAGCAAGGCATGTGTGGGGACGAGGAATCGTAGGCATGATGTGGCCGGGAACTAACATTGTAAAGGATATGACTGAGCACTGTGATATGGTTCTGTTCTGGGGGTGCGATCCGGAAACAACACCCTGGGGATTTACCGGGCAGTTTGCCAGCCGGCTATGCTATTTCTGGTCAGAAGCAGGGATAAAACAGGTATATATCTGCCCCGACCTTAACTATGGAGCGGCGGTTCATGCCGATAAATGGATACCGATACTTCCCAATACAGATGCGGCACTGCAACTGGCCATAACCTACATCTGGATAACCGAAGGAACGTACGATAAGGACTACGTGGCTACACATACAGTCGGCTTCGAAAAGTACGAAGATTACGTTCTGGGCAGGGAAGATGGAATTCCCAAAACTCCAGCATGGGCTTCCTCAAAGTGTGGCGTTCCAGAATGGACAATTAAGGCGCTGGCCAGAGAGTTTGCCTCCAGGACGACCTCAATCGCCCATTACTTCGGAGGTTCCATGATTAGAGGACCATACTCGCATGAACCCGGCAGGCTGGAAGTAATATTACTGGGGATGCAGGGACTGGGAAAACCGGGGGTTCACCAGGCCCAGATAACGTATACCGGCATGCCAAGAGTCGAGGGAAAAGGATTTAACATGTTCTTCGGGGGACTGCGTGGACGTGCCCAGGAAGCCTGGAACGCTACTACTGGCGGCAGTGGCGTGGGATTACAAATTATTCCAAAAACCCTTATCCAGAAGGCAGTTCTTAATCCACCCATCTCTTTCTGGGGTACTACCGCAATTGAGTCAACGATTGAAGACCAGTTCGTACAATATACTTATCCCATATCCAGAGAAGAGGGTGGTACCGAAATACATATGATATGGACCGATAGCCCCTGCCGGACTACCTGCTGGAATTGTGGCAACGAAACGATAGAAGCCATGAGAAACCCGAAGATAGAATGTATCGTAGCCCAGCACCCGTGGCTTGAGAATGATTGTCTCTTTGCCGATATCATCCTGCCGGCCAATACCACGCTTGAAGTAGAAGATATCGTGCCAAACACCAGGCCTGGCGTACAGTTTCATATTTTGGCGCTCCAGAGACAAGCCGTCAAACCAATAGGTGAGTCTAAGAGCGACTTCGAAGTCGTCTGCGAGGTAGCCAAGAAATTGGGCATGTACGAGAAGCTTACGGAAGGTAAGACCATAGAAGAGCTGGAAAAATCCGTCTTTGAAGATATGGGAACGCCAGATTTTATCGACTGGGAAGAATTCAAGGAAAAGAGTTACTTCGTTTTCCCGGTTGCTCAGGATTGGGAGTCAGACCCACCCGGGCACAGGAAGTTCTACAATGACCCTGAAGCCAATCCCCTCCGAACACCCTCCGGCAAGCTGGAGTTCTACTCTGAGAGGTTAGCCGAGCACTTCCCCGGTGATGAGGAGAGACCGCCCCTGCCGCACTGGATTGAGAGAGGTGAGACTCATGACGAAAGGCTCTCCAGCCAAAGGGCAAAGAAGTACCCCCTGCTCCTGATGTCCAACCACGGCAGATGGCGAGTGCATGCCCAGTGTGATGATATATCGTGGACCAGGGAAGCTCCCACCTGCAAGGTCAGGGGTTGGGACGGTTATATGTATGAGCCTCTCTGGATTAATCCGACAACCGCTGCCATGAGAAGCATAAATAATGGAGACATTGTTAAAATCTATAACGAGAGGGGTACCGTTCTGGCGGGTGCCTATGTGACGGAGAGACTGATGCCTAGAGTTGTCTACATCGACCACGGGGCAAGATGCGACTGGATTATTCCGGGAGAGCTTGACCGGGGTGGTGCGATTAATCTTATATCGCCAGCCGACATAATCTCCAAGAACTGCGCCGGTCAGGCTACAAGCGGCTACCTAGTTGAGGTTGAGAAGGCCAGCATGGTTCAAATGGAGAAATGGAAAGAGCAATATCCCGAAGCCTTCGAAAGAGAGTACGACCCAGCTTCTGGACTACGCTTCAATGCCTGGATTGAAAGAGGTATTTAGCAGGGTGCTGGAAAAAGGGGCTAATAGCCATTGATAAAGGGCAAATTCCCGTTTGTGGTGTTCCCGGGGACGGTTTTGGGTGAATCCGTACAGGATTCGTTTGTCTGGCGGCGATCCTGGATGCTTATTCCCGCAAAGTAATTGGGTTATGCAGTATCCACCGCCCTGGATACTACCCTGACGCTCCAGGTGATTAAGACGGCTATCGCCGAGCGCAGCCCCGGCACCAGTGTCATCCACCACTCAGACCAGGAGGTGCAGTATGCTTCGGATGAATACGTGGCAGAGCTTCTTCAAGATATTGAAATACGAGGTGTATCTATGCGAGTATGAGACCTTCGAGGGCGTGGGAACCAGGCTTCCCTATTTCATCAATGAGGTCTATAATCATAAAAGACTTCATTCGGCGCTTGGCTACCTACCATCAAATGAATTCGAGGAGGCACTGCTTAATCATGAGAACACCGGGGAACCCTGCCAGACTCTCCTAACCCTGTCTATCTAATCATAGGAGTGCAGTCCACGCCCACCTCCATCAAACAGCGTTGGATACAACAAATGTCCAGATTGTT
>CAZXYV010000248.1:0-3349 GCA_964645025.1 uncultured Dehalococcoidaceae bacterium
ACAGGCAGTCGAAGAAGGGCGCCAGCGGCATCGGGTTGGCGGTAACGCACGGGCCGCCGGCGATAACGAGTGGGTGGCTTTCATCCCGCTCGGCGGCCAATAGCGGTATGCCGCTCGCTCTCAGGATATTGACGACGTTGAAATAGTCTAATTCATAAGAAATAGAGAAAGCCAGCACGGCGAAATCGGTAAGCGGCCGCCCCGACTCGATGGCCTTGAGGGGTTTTTTATCTCCCGGGTCATAGAAAACGCGTTCGCCGACGACTTTCAAATACCCATTCAGCAGCTTGTAAATGGCGTGAATCCCCAGGTTGGACATCCCCAGGTAGTAGGTGTTCGGATAGATAAGGGCGACGGGCAATCTCCCGCCCCAGTCCCGGGTGATGGCGCCTTCCTCCCGCGGACCACCCCTTTTCCCCGTTGGCCTGGCTTCATACTTCATACTGCTTTTTCCTCCCCCTCCTTTCATAAAGGAGGGGGATTGAGGGGGATGATTCCAGAAACCCAATTTCCCCCTCTCCAGGATTGGAGAGGGGGATAAAGGGGGTGAGGGCAATAAACCTATTTATTTCCAGCAGTCTTTAAGCAGCCGTGCGTTAATCGGTATAATCCTGTCGGCCACGTTTCTCAGCTCCTGGGAAGTGCCCTCCTTGCCGAAAAGGGCTACCTCGACATGCTTGCCGTTGTCCTTGATGGCCTGGACGGCGCCGGCGTAGTCATTATCTCCGGCCACGAGTATCGCCACATCATAGTTATTCTTATAGCTGTGGGTTAACATATCCGTCGCCAGCTGAACATCGGTGCCTTTTTCATAAGGCGGCACCGAGGGCCAGTTGGTATAGACCAGGCGTCCCAGGCGCAGTTCGGTATAAGGTATCGCCTTGACGCCGTTGAAAAAGGACTGCTGCTGTTTGTAAAGCTCGGGTTCCTGCTTCTGTCCGACCCTGGCGTTATAATAGTAAATTCTGATTAGCTGGCGTTTGAAGATAAGCTTGCGGCAGAATTTGCCGATGTCCAGGTCGGCCCGGTTGAAATGATTTTTCAGGGAGTGGTAAAGGTTACTCCCATCGATAAATATCATTACTCTCTCCAATATCTCACCTCCTTTCTTTTAAATATGTTCTTTATATTATATAGCTTTTGTTGCGTGATTGCGACTACATGCGGGTTTTGTTTGCCTGTAGCTGAAGGCGGATGCTATAATTGGCGGGTAAAATAACTTCTCAAATCTGAATTTTCCGGGGGGTGGTCTATGAAGCTAAGTCGCGAAGAGGTACTGCACATCGCCCGCCTGGCCCGGCTCGGCCTGACCGAAGCAGAGATTACCCGTTTAAGCGAGCAACTGTCCAACCTTCTGGAGCATTTCCAGGTGTTGCAGCAGGTAGACACTGAAGGCATCCCCCCCACGGCGCAATCGGTCGCCCTCCAGAGCGTCATGAGGGATGATGTAGTGTCCCCTTCCCTGCCGCCGGAGGATGTCCTGGCTAATGCCCCGCGGCGCGAGGGTGACTGCTTCAGGGTCAGGGCGGTGCTGGAAGAGTAACCACGAGGAGGTCAAAGTGAAAATGGAGAGGGTATTCGGCATCTTTCCGGCTTCATCGGGTACTTTTACGTTTATCTGGGTTTTCAGCGTGGTCATCGGCCTGATTCTCATCGGCGTTATCGGCCTGTTCATCTCTATCGGCTACCAGGCGCGGCATGTCGCTTTCACCGTGAACGACCAGGGACTGCGCCTCGGCCCCGGCCTTTACGGTCGTTTTATCCCCCGGGACGATATCAATAAGGAAGGGGTCAAGGTGGTCAACCTTAAAGTAGAAACCGACTACCAGCCGAAATGGCGGACCAACGGCTCCGGTTTGCCTGGCTATGCCGCGGGCTGGTTTAAGCTCAAGAACAAGGAAAAGGCGCTGGTGTTTCTCACCGACCGCTCCCGCGTGGTCTATATCCCGACCAATAAAGATTATGCGGTTTTATTGAGCGCGCAGGAGGCCGAGGCGCTTGCTGACGCTATTCAGCACTGGTAACGATATCAGAATACCGCCCGGTCGAGGAGGTGGCTGTGAGGCGTAGCAGATGGTTGGTTATGTTGCCGGTGATAATAATGTCGTTTAGTCTGCCGGGGGGTTGCGGGGCAGGTGACCGTGTCTCTCCCGCTGGAGAGAACGGTAGTATCGCCCTGCCTGAACCCGCGTATGACAGTGGTATTTCCGTGGAAAAGGCTCTCCTGGAACGAAGGTCAATCAGAGATTATAGTCAGGGGGCTTTAACCCTGAAACAGGTAGGCCAGCTTCTCTGGGCGGCCCAGGGGGTAACCGACAGTGACGGTAAGAGAACAGCGCCTTCGGCCGGGGCGCTATACCCCCTCGAGGTTTATGCTGTGATTGGGAACGTGGAGGGAGTTGCACCCGGGGTATACAAATACAGACCGGACTCGCATACCATGGTCAAGGTGCTTGACGGTGACCGGAGAAAGGCTTTATCTCAGGCGGCACTAAATCAAGGGAGTGTCAGCCAGGGCGCCATCGATATTATTATCACGGCTGTCTATGAAAGGACAACGGGAAAATACGGTGAGCGGGGCATGAGATACGTGCATATGGAAGCGGGACACGCCGCTCAGAATATCTACCTTCAGGCGGTTGCCCTTAAACTGGGCACGGTAACCATCGGTGCTTTCGATGATGATAGTGTTAAGAGAGTCCTGGGGTTGCCTGATAACGAGGAATCTCTCTATATTATGCCGGTCGGCAAGACCGGAGACTGAGGAGGGTAGAGGTGACATTAAACCCTGTTCGGGTAACTATCCATGAAGCTCACGAATTGCTTCAAAATAAAAAGATTTCCTCTGTCGAGCTGACGAAAGCCTATCTCGAACGCATCCGGCAGGTTGAGCCGAAAGTCCGGGCCCTGGTGACCGTCACCGATAAGCTGGCCCTGGAACAGGCGCAGGAAGCTGATAGACGCATCGCCGCGGGTAACGCCGGCCCGCTAACCGGCATCCCGCTGGCTATCAAGGACGTCATCTGCACCCGCGGCGTCAGGACGACCTGCTCCTCGAAGATGCTGGAAAACTTCGTGCCGCCTTATAACGCCACGGTCATGGAAAAGCTTAACGCCTGCGGCGTGGTAATGGTAGGCAAGGCCAACATGGACGAGTTCGCTATGGGCTCGTCCACGGAGAACTCGGCGCTGTTCGTGACGCATAACCCGTGGGATTTAGCACGCGTGCCCGGCGGCTCCAGCGGCGGCTCGGCGGTAGCGGTGGCGGCCGGGGAAGCCATCGGCGCTCTGGGCTCGGATACCGGCGGCAGCATCCGCCAGCCGGCGGGCTTTTGCAGCGTCGTCGGCC
>CAZXYV010000249.1:0-3343 GCA_964645025.1 uncultured Dehalococcoidaceae bacterium
TATCCTGACGGAAATGCGGGTTATAGCGGGCATCGCCAAGGGACACCATCTCAAGTTCCCCAGGGGAACGAGAACACGGCCGGCCACTGACCTGGTACGCGGCGCCATCTTTGCTATCCTGGAAAATACCGCCAGCGGCTGGTCGCAGGTGCTTGACCTGTTCTCCGGTAGCGGCGCTCTGGGTATCGAGGCCTTGAGCCGGGGAGCCGGCTGGGTGGACTTTGTTGAAAGCGAGCCGAGGTGTTGTGGTATAATCAAGGAGAACCTTGAGAAGACGAAACTGGCAGCACAGGCCCATGTCTATTGTTGTAATGTCACCAAAGCGATTGCCTTTCTCGATAAGGAGTACGATATCATATTGATGGACCCCCCCTATGCTAATCGTGCGATAGGCGATGTCATTACGCAGCTGGCGGCGTCCCGTCTGGTCGGGGCAAATACCACGGTGGTAGTGACCCACTCGCCCCATTTGACCCTCAGCTCAAGCTACGCTAAGATTAATCTCGTTAAAGAGCACCGTCACGGTGATAGCTGCATTTCAATATACAGGAAGGAGACTGAGCCTTGATTACCGCTCTCTATGCAGGTAGCTTCGACCCCATAACCAACGGACATATTGATATCGCCACCCGGGCTTCCAAGCTGTTTGATAAAACCATCATCGGTATCTTCGCCACGCCTGATAAGCGCCTGCTTTTCTCCACCGCCGAGAGAGTCGACATGGCCAGGCGCGCCGTGGCCCATCTTAAAAAAGTGGAAGTTATGTCCTATGAGGGAATAACCGTTGAGTTCGCTAAAGAAGTGGGCGCTCAGGTGATGGTACGCGGTCTCAGGATGGTCGGTGACTTCGAATGGGAGTTCGAAATGGCCATGATGAACCGGCTGCTCTCGCCCGACCTGGAGGTTGTCTGCTTCATGGCCAGCCAGCAATACCAGTTCCTCAGCGCCAGCCTGATAAAGGAGGTCGCCAGCCTGGGCGGCGATATTAACGGTCTTGTCCCCGGGCACGTGGCCGAGGCGCTGAAAAAGAAGGGCGTCAGTCCTTCGCACAAGTCAAGATAATGACTCACCTGTCGATATCAACCACTCAGTAAATATTCAGGAGGGAGATTGAATGGCTTACAAGATTACGGATGAATGCATCAGCTGCGGAGCCTGCGAGCCGGAATGCCCGGTCCAGGCTATCAGCGAGGGAGAAACGACCTACAAAATCGACCCCAACAAGTGTGTCGAGTGCGTGGGACATTATGAGTCTTCCCGGTGTGCGGAAGTCTGCCCGGTCAGTGCCGCGGTACCGGACCCGGACCATCCCCGTAAAAAATAATAAAACATCGCGTTAAAAAACGGAAGGAGACAGGTCCTTCTGTCTTTCCCCCACGAAGGGCCTGCCTCACCTTTATTTGTTCTTTGAGTTACAGATACCAGCTTGGCCATCACCAGGCTGCGCAGTGCTTTATTTCAAAGATAATATCTAATATGCCAGGACTCTCTATCGGAAAAAGGCACGCACCGAGTCAAAATCGGATGGCAGGAGTGCCAGCACAAGCGGAAAACCGTTCAACAGTACCCCGGCCAGGAAGGAACCTTCAACCGCACCGCTGATACCCAGGAACTTAACCCACATTGTCAGCACCGCCCCGCAGAAAATGAAGCCCATTACCGCCCCAAGGATGGCGCCGCCCAAATGGTTTACCCAGCCTAATAAAAACGCCGAAATGGCCAGCTTCACCACCATCGCCAGCACCATCGCAATGATCATCACCGCTATCAGTATAATCACAAAAGCGACGACTTTAGCTATGCCCGGGTCGGAGACAAATTTTAATATTCCGGCGAATGAGTCGGAAAAGCGGCCCGCCAGTACCACGCCAATAATGACACCGGCCACGGTAAAAAGTGCCTTGATAATCCCCGCCTTCAGACCAATAAAAACGGGCACGGCTATGAGCACAATGATTACGATATCCAGCCAGTTCATCTTTTAACCTTGCTACGAAATTTTACTACTCGTAATGCAGGGCGTCAATGGGGTTCAGCCTGGCGGCACTCATGGCTGGATAGACACCGGAGACCAGACCGATAAATACCGAGACGAATATAGCCAGGAGAACGATATCGGCGGTGACCGCAGACTGTATGGCAAAGCCGGCGGCTTCCGAAAAGGTGGAAATCAGCCAGGATACTGCCCAGCCACCGATGATGCCGATAATGCCACCGGACAGGCTCAGCATCGCCGCCTCTAAAAGGAACTGGAGCAGGATATCCCGCCGCTTGGCGCCGACCGCCTTGCGGATGCCGATTTCCCGGGTGCGCTCCGTTACCGAGACGAGCATGATGTTCATGATACCGATGCTGCCGACGACCAGTGAGATGCTGGCGATGGCCCCGAGGACGATGGTCAATATGCCGGTGACCTGCTGCACCATGCCCAGCATCTGTTCCTGGGTCATGATGAGGAAGTCCTCTTTACCTTCCTCGGTAATACGGTGACGCTGCATCAACAGCTTTGTGATATCCGCGGAAACGATAGCGGCGACATCGGTGCTCTCTATCTGGACAGCCAGCTGCTGGATGGCGTCCTCTCCGCGGACAGTCCGGCCCGGAAAGAGCCGCGACTGGTACGTAGTGATGGGGACGACGATGACGGAGTCCATACTGACACCCATCATCTGCCCGCCCTTTTTTTCCAGTTCCCCGATGACGGAAAACTGGCGTCCGTTAATCTTGACCTTCTTTCCTACCGAGCTGGCATCGCCGAAGAGTTCGCGCGCCACCGTATCCCCCAGCACCACCACCATATCGCGGGCAGCGACATGCCTCGCGGTGATAAACTGCCCCTCGGCGGTGGGATAGTTCAGCGTCTGCTCGAATTCCGGCGTGGTCGCCTCGACGATGCCAAGCGTGCTGTCGGAGGCCGTGGCCACCTCGACATAGTTTTCAATGACGGGGGCTACCGCCATAACTCCGGGGATGCGTTCGGCTATCTCTTCGGCGTCAGCCAAAGTAAAGCTATACGTCGGGTTCGCCATGGACATCATTCCCTCAACGCCAGGCGTCTTAGAGGTAAGATAAATCAGGTTGGTTCCCATGTCCGTTATGGAAGAGGTAATGGAGGCCTCGGCCCCTCTCCCCACCGACATCAGGGTAATGACCGAGCCCACGCCGATGATGACCCCGAGCATAGTCAATGAAGAGCGGAGCTTGTTGGCCGTCAGCGACCTCATGGCGATAAAAAAGGACTCGATTATTTTCACGGTTCAACTCCTGGGCTGTTCCGTTGGTTCACACGTTTTCGACCCGGTCTGTCTATCCTCGACAATCTGCCCGTCGAGCAGCCGCACGA
>CAZXYV010000250.1:0-3324 GCA_964645025.1 uncultured Dehalococcoidaceae bacterium
ATAGTTTATGCTATCTTTGCCTAAAATAGAATCTAAGAAAGCCAAAGAACTTGTCCGCCACTGCTGAAATAACGCACTATCTACAAAATCAGCAGCAATTACACCAGGACCAGGTGAATGCTTTGTTAGCAACACCTTTTCACCCATGTCGAGTAAGCTATTAAGTCGCCCTAAAATCCTATCAACTGCCATATATTTGCCATCCTAATATTAATTAGAATTACCTTATTAAATCCAATTTTACCACAACAGGTCAAAGAGGAGTATCTTGCCCCTCTCAAAAACAAAACCCCCTTCCCTTAATCCCCAGGGGAAGGGGGGTAAAATCCTTCTCTCACTCTCCCTTTACGAAAGGGAGAGGATTATTGTGCACCTCTTTTTTCTTTGGTTTAACCCAGTCGCTCCCTCCTTCGTAAGGAGGGACCAAGGGAGATTTTTTACTTCTTCCTCCCCTCCGGCAGGTTCACGCCCTGCCTCACCAGGTTGTCGTGCAGCGCTTTGTAGTCCACCTGGCGCGGCTGGACGCCCGCTTTAACCGCTAACGCCGCCGCCGTGCCCGCCCCCTGCCCGTAGGCCATGCAGTGCGGGATGATGTTGAAAGCGTTATTGACCAGGTCTTCCGAGGAAAAACCGCGGCAGGCCACCAGCAGGCCGTCCACTTTCTTGGGCACTAAACAGCGGTAAGGAATACAGACCGCGGGGTGCCTGGCCGAAATTTCTTTATGGTCGTTGTTCGCCAGCACGACTATCGTGTCCTCGAAAACCTCGCCGCTTACCAGGTCTTTATCCGTAAGCGTATACTCCCCGATAACGCGCCGGCCGCCCTGCGTGCCGAGCTGCGGCGCCGTGAGCATGATAAAGCTGTTCTCGAAGCCGGGGACGTTCTTTTTCATGAACTCGTGGGTGATGGCGGTGCGTTTGCGCGCCCGGATTTCAATGCGCGAGAGCTGTTCGACGTCCATCGCGTCGGTGGACTCCGGCTGGGGCTGCATGCAGTGGTACCAGACGGCATTCGGCTGGTTTTTCAGGATGCCCTTGTAAGGCCGTGTGTAGCCGCCAAGCTTTTGCAGTTCGTCCATCAGTTCCTGGTATTTGTCCGACTGTAAAGTCCGGAAATCGCTCCATTTGCGGATATCGACGTTACCGGTAAACCAGTTCAAAGCAAGCCAGGCATTGCGGTGCTTGTTATCGAGCTTGCCGTCGAACTCCGCGCCCGCTCTGACGAACATATCGCCGTCGCCGGTGGAATCGATAACCACTTTAGCCAGAATCGCCTGCCGCCCGGACTTGCTTTCGAAGATAACGCCTTTGGCCGTGCTGCCTTCCATGATAGGCTGAACGCCCCAGGAGTGCAGCAGCATTTCCGCGCCGGACTCCAGCACCATGTCGTTGAACTCGTCCTTGAGTATCTCGGGATCGACGACGGCGGTATAGAGCACGCACTCTTTATTCCGGTTAAAGTCCTGCCGCACGTAAAACCACCCGAGGTTGGCATCGAGGTAATAGTCCACCACTTTTCTCTCGGTGGTGCCCCAGTCTTTCTTCGCGGGATAGGAAGTGCCACCCCGTTTATCAAGGCGGTCAATCATTTCCTGCACAATGCCGAAGACGTGCTGCTTACCGCTCATATCGGAGAGGTTGGGGATAATATTGACCAGCCCGCCGGTAGCCATGCCGCCGAGGTAGCCGTATCTTTCGATGAGGACGGTTTTAGCGCCCGTGCGCGCCGCCGCTATCGCCGAGCCGACGCCGCCCGGGCCGCCGCCCACCACCACCACATCGGCCTCGCGCCAGACTTTAATCTTGCGGGCGGGTTCGGTAATTGTTTTGACTGATGATTGTTTAGCCATAACAGACCTCCAAGTTAAAGGGGGGTATTATTTCATACCCCCCTGATAGAGCCAAGCGCTATGAATACTAAGCTACGGCCGCTTTCTTTTTGAAGTCGGGCAGCGGCACGCCTGCCTTGGCCAGCTTATTCTGCAGCTCTTCCAGGTTGACGCTTCTGATTTTAGAGCGGTTCTTGACGCAGAGCGCGGCGGCGGTACCGGCGGCCTCGCCGAAAGCGACGCAGTGCGGGATAAGGTTGAAGAAGTTCTGGACAAGCTGGTCGGAGCCGAAAGCGCGGCAGGCGACGAGCATGTTTTCTACGCCGCGCGGGATGAGGCAGCGATAGGGTACATGCACGTTGGGGTGGGCAATCGATTCCTGGCCGCGGTCGAGGTCGGGAAAAATAGCGATGGTGTCTTTAAAGACCCTGTCCGCCGCGAGGTCTTTTTCCGTCAGCATATAGTCGGCGTGGACGCGGCGGCTGCTCCGCGTGCCCAGTTGCGGGGCGGAAAGGGCGATAAAGCTCTTATCGAAACCGGGGAGGTTCGCCTTGAAATAATCGTAGGTTTTAAGCATCTTTTTCCGGCCTTCGAACTCGACGCGGGTAAGCTCTTCGGGGTCTATCTGGCTGGGAGTAAAGTACCTGGGGTGTATCCAGACCACGCTATCCTGGTCTTTCAGGCAGCTTGGCATGAAGTTGGGGTGGCCGCCCTGCTTGGCCAGCTCGCGCATGAGTTCCTGGTACTTAGGTGCTTGACCACGCCGGAAATCCAGCGCCCGCTTGAGGTCGACGCCGCCAATCCAGTAGGATAAAGAAAGATGGGCGATACGGAGCGTAGAGTCGATATCCGTATCGAACGTGGCCCCGACCGAAGGGAGCAGGTCGCCGTCGCCGGTGCCGTCGATGATGACCTTGGCGAGTATGGCCTGACGGCCGGCCTTGCTCTCGAAGATAATGCCCTGGACTTCATTTTTATCGATGATGGCCTTGGTGCCCCAGGCGTGGAGGATGGTCTTGACGCCGGCTTCTTCGGCCATGTCGTTCAGGACGCATTTCAGAATCTCGGCGTCAAAGAGGACGCTGTAAATCAGCATATCGAGCCGGGTATAGAAGAAAGAGCGGGTGAACCACTCTTTCACCTTCGCTTTGTCCTTGGAACCCCAGAGCTCTTTCGGCGGGTAGTCGGTAGCCTGCCGTTTGTCCATCCGGGCAATCCATTCCTGGGTCTGGCCGGCTATCTGCTGCTGGCCGTACATGTCACTCAGGTTGGGAATGATGGTGACGACGCCGCCGGTAGCCATACCGCCGAGGATCCCGTATCTTTCCACGAGTATCGTATCGGCGCCGTTACGGGCGGCAGCAACCGCCGCGGCATGGCCGCCGGGACCGCCTCCCACCACGACTACATCGGCTTCCCGGAAGACTTTAATTTGCTGCGCCGGTTCCATGATTGTTTTGATTGACGGACCTTTCGCCATATCTAACCTCCTTAA
>CAZXYV010000251.1:0-3282 GCA_964645025.1 uncultured Dehalococcoidaceae bacterium
GCCGGATGGTGCAAACGGGCCGGTGCAAAGTCGTGGCCGAGACCAGCAACGCCGGTTACCAGTGGCGGTGGCTGGCCGCAATGATGGGCCTGTCCTTTATACCCGGTCGCAGTATGCTGGGCACCGATACCGGCAAATACAGCTCGTGCAAGGTCATTCAAGACCCGTTTACCGGCAAGCCTATTAATCTCATCCCGGCGGCCTACCCCGACGTCGCCTTTATCCACGTCCACCGCTGCGATATCTATGGTAATGCCCAGGTGGACAGCACGCTGGTCGAGGACTTTGAGCTGGCGAGGTGCGCGCGGCGTCTGATTATAACTACTGAAGAAATAGTGGATAACGAGATTATCCGCCGCGAGCCCTGGAGGACGGCGATACCGTTCTTCGTCGTGGACGCCGTGGTGGAAGTGCCGTTCGGCTCTCATCCCTGTGAGATGCCCGGGATGTACTACTATGACGAAGAACATATCGCGCAATGGCTGGCGCTTTCCAGGACCGATGAGGGTATCGATGAGTACCTGAAAAAGTATGTTTTCGGCGTTAATGATTTTGAAGATTATATACAGCTTTGCGGCGGCGTCAGGAAGCTGAACTATTTAAAGAGGCGGGAGTTCCTCCGGGAGCCGATGACGGCGCCGTGGCGGAAAACGGCTTAGAGAATCGGAAAGGGGTCGAGACTCATGGTAAAAAAAGAAACAGAGGTAAGCGGGTATAATATACGGGAGTACCTGGCGTTTCTCGGGGCCAGTGTGCTGGAGGATGAAAAATCTGTTTTTGTAGGCACGGGACTGCCCATCATCGCGTCCATGCTGGCCCAGAAGACCCACGCCCCCCGCCTGCTGATACTATTTGAGGCCGGCGGTATCGGGCCTCTGTTGCCTGAACTGCCGATATCGGTTGGCGAATCCAGGACTTTTTATAAGGGCATCGCCGCCTCCAGCATGCATGACGTGATGTCGCTTTCCCAGGCAGGCTACGCCGACTACGGTTTCCTGGGTGCCGCCCAGATTGATGTCTACGGGAATATTAACACTACCGTCATCGGCGACCATGACCTGCCGACGGTCCGCCTGCCCGGCAGCGGCGGCGCTAATGACGCCGGCTCTTTCTCCCAGAGTCTCATTATTATCATCGCCAATCAGTCTAAAAGGACTTTCGTGAATAAGGTTGATTTCCTGACCACCCCCGGCTATCTTGACGGCCCGGGAAGCCGGGAAAAGGCCGGCCTGCCCCGGGGTTCGGGGCCGTACCGGGTTATCACCCAGCTGGGGGTCTATGGTTTCGATGAGAAAACGAAAAAGCTGAAATTGATATCGTTACATCCCAGCGCCAGCCTAGACGAGATAAAGGAGAACAGCAGCTTCGATATTATGATACCGGATAAGATTGAAAGAAGCCCCGAGCCGGGCCGGCAAGATTTAAAAATATTACGCCAGGAGATAGACCCGGCCGGGATTGTGCTGGGTAAATAGGCCTCCGGGCTGGAAAACAGGAGAGATAAGCCGATGAAAACGCTAAATATTGTTGTCGTCATATCCGCGGCGCGCCGCGATATGCCCCAGTTAGGTAATCCCCTCCTGCGGCAGATAAGCCAGGTCGACCCGTCCGTTAAAGTCACGGACGCCTCCGCCCTGGTGGCTGGCGAGTTCCGGGGCGACGCCACATCCAGAGCCAAGCTGGACGAACTCCTGGCCGAAGCTGAAGTAATCGTCGGATTCGCTCCACCCCACAACATTTTAAAAAGGGCACCCAATCTAAAATGGGTACAATTGATGTCCGCCGGAGCCGACGGTCTTGCCAAGACCGAAATCTGGCAGAGCCAGATAATTATCACCGGCGTTAGCGGCATCCATGCCACGCCCATCAGTGAGTATGTCCTCGGGATGATGCTGCTGTTCGCCAAACAAGCCGCCAACTATTTCCTGATGAAGCAAACCCACCAGTTACAAAGGTTCACGCCACGGCTGCTACGCGGCCAGGCCGTGGGAATCATCGGGCTGGGCCATATCGGGCGGGAAGTGGCGCGCCTGGCGAAAGCCTTCGGCATGAGGGTACTGGCCGTAGATGAGATTAGAGGAACAAGACCTGCCAGGCATGTAGACACCATGTTACCCACAAATCAGCTACGCAAATTACTCGCCGATAGTGATTTCGTGGTATCCTGTGTGCCGCTGACTCCCAAGACCAGCAAGTTGATAGGAGAAAAAGAGCTTCGGGCAATGAAGCCCACGGCCTACCTGATTAACATCAGCCGGGGCGGCATCGTCGATGAAGAGGCGCTGATTCGAGCCCTCGATGAAAAATGGATAGCCGGCGCTGGTCTGGATGTCACCGTCGTTGAGCCGCTCCCCCCCGATAGCCGCCTCTGGGATTTTGATAACGTCATAATTACCCCTCACATCTCCGGCGCCCAGGAAGACTATTTAATACACGGCACGGCGCTATTCTGCGAGAACCTCAAACGCTACCTCAAGGGCAAAAAACTGATGAATGTGATTAGTAGAAAGAGGGGTTATTAATAGACCGGGGGCTTGAATACCCACCTGCTGGAAGCAGAAAGTTTCTAAGGTACTATTTGATTTACCGTACCATTGGTGGCCAAGGAGTAAAAGTAACTCAGTTCATTAGAATCATTGTCCGTGTTCAGTAAATAGTCTGATAAGAATGGCGGTGGCATGCCGCAGGTGTGCACCTGGCTTATCTCACCGGCCGGTCCAATCGGCTCCAGAGTCCCGGCATCACTGTCGCCCCGCATTTCAGTTGCCTCCGTCGGTGTGTTTTGAAATTCAGTCTCCGGTGATACAGGCTTGCTTTTACTCATCATCTGGCCGAGATGAGGTATGGTTATGGCTAAAAGCAGCCCCAGTATAACCACAATTACAAAAATCTCCAGAAAAAGCCCGGCTACCTGTTTTTCCTGCATATTTATACAGATTTTTCCCTGGCGCCGATTTTTACCGTAGTACCGTATAGTACTAATGTAACGGTTACTAATGATTTAAACATCAATACCAGTCAGTATTTCTACTGGGTGGTGTCCTCTATTCTTCTTAATATTGGGAGCAGACCCTTAAACGAAATAGATGTTTTTCTGGTTTTCAATAGCCCGCCGGATATATAACATTGAAATGGGAGAATGGGTAAAAAAGTATTATTCATCAATAATATCAGGTCGCTGCTCTTAATTTCTGGACTTCTATCCGAAATGGGCTATGAAGTCGACCTGGTACATGACGTGGATACCGGCCTGTTCAAGCTGGTAAACCAGACCTACGATAT
>CAZXYV010000252.1:0-3266 GCA_964645025.1 uncultured Dehalococcoidaceae bacterium
TTCTGGCCTTGGCCGATTGTATCAGCCAGGTCAGCGCCAGGAAAAGCCCGCGGTCGGGCTGGACTTCCACCGGCACCTGGTAGGTAGCGCCGCCGACACGCCTGGCCTTGACCTGGAGGAGCGGCGTCACATTTTTAATGGCCTGTTCCAGCGCCGCGATAGGGTCTTTCGATACCTGCTGTCCCAGCTTCTCCAGAGCGCCGTAAACGATGCTCTCGGCGGTCCTTTTCTTACCGCGTTGCATGATTTTCACAATCAACCGGGATACGGTGATGCTGCGGTATCTGGCATCGGGACTGATTTCCCTTTTAACTGCTCTCGCTCTTCTCGCCATAAAAATCCCCCGGACTAACTAGCCGCAGTCTCGGCGGCTTTCTTGCCCTTCTTAGCCCCGTACTTGCTGCGGCCCTGCTTGCGGTTATTCACGCCGGTAGTATCCAGCGCGCCTCTGATAATATGGTAGCGTACACCGGGGAGGTCCGGCACACGGCCGCCGCGAATCAGGACCACGGAGTGTTCCTGTAACTCATGTCCTTCGCCGGGGATATAGGCGGTGACCTCCACGTGGTTGGTCAGCCTGACCCTGGCGATTTTACGCAGCGCCGAGTTCGGTTTCTTGGGGGTGGTCGTTTTCACCTGGATACAAACGCCCCGTTTCTGCGGTGAGCTTTTACCGCGCAGCACCCGGTTCTTTAAAGCGTTGTAGGTAAAACTCAGCGCCGGCGTCTTATCCTTTTTCGTATTCTTCCGCCGCCCCTTGCGTACCAGTTGATTTATTGTCGGCATTGTCTTTTTTCTGCCCCCTACAAGTTAAATGGATGAGCCTGAGCCCATCCATTACGAATTCTTGTCAAGTGATAAACCGAGGTTTTTCAGCTCAATTTATCTACTATAACTGAATTCTAAACACTAAACATTAAATGTATCACATCTCCATACCGTCTGTCAACATCTTTCCAGAAGAAATTACGAATGACCAGGATACAAATACTGAAAAACTCAAAAGTTTAACTTAAAATCTCAAAACCATAGCTAATAACCCTGAGCTTCACTAGCTTTAACTGTTGACCTTTGAGTTTTAAGCTTTGATAGTGTTGCAATAGGCTGGGAGTAAAGGTAAAATGACATCAATGCAAAATGTGAAGATTGAGCTCGGCGCTAACAGCTATGAGATACGCGTTGGTTCCGGATTGCTGGCGCAGGCCGGCCTCTGGCTGAAGGAGATGGGTTTTTCCGGCAAGGCGGTTATTATCACCGATAACACGGTGAAAAGTCTTTACGCCGGCGCCCTGGAGAAGGGGTTGGTTGAAGCTGGTTTCGAAGTATGTATCCTGGAGGTGCCGGCCGGGGAGGAGCAAAAGACCCTCAAGAGTGCCGGGCGGCTCTACGACGCGCTTAATGAGGTTTACGCCGAGCGGACTTCCCCCATTCTGGCGCTGGGGGGCGGGGTTACCGGCGACCTAGCCGGTTTCGTGGCGGCTACCTTTATGCGGGGGGTGCCGTATATACAGGTACCGACGACACTATTGGCGATGGTCGATAGCAGCATCGGCGGTAAGACGGCGGTTGACCACGGCCATTTGAAAAATGTCGTCGGGGCTTTTTACCAGCCGAAGCTGGTGGTCGCCGATATCGATACTTTAAAAACCCTGCCGGAAGCCGAGCTATCCAACGGGCTGGCCGAAGTTATCAAGCATGCCGCTATCAAAGATAAGTATTTTTTTGATTTCCTTAATATTAATATGAAGAAGATTAGAGAGATTGACCCGCCGGTGCTGGAGAAGATGGTCGTCCAGTCGGCCAGGATAAAAGCGGGTGTGGTAGCCAGGGACGAAAAAGAGACAGGCCTGCGGGCGATATTGAATTACGGACATACGGTGGGGCACGCCATTGAGGCTGTCTCGGACTTCCGGCTCAAGCATGGTGAGGCGGTGGCCATCGGCATGGTGGCGGAGGCTAAAATTTCCCATCGTCTGGGAAAGCTCGATAGTAGTGCGGTTGCCAGGCTGGAAAAAGTCATCGGGGAAGCCGGCCTGCCCGTACAGGTTCCGAAACTGGATAAAAAGAAGCTGATGCAGGCGATGGGACATGATAAAAAGGTCAGGCAGGGCCGGCTCACGTTTGTCCTGTTGAAATCTATCGGTGAAGCCTGCATCAACGATGATGTCGATCCCGCCCTGGTGCAGGAGGTACTCTCGGGTGGGTGACAGGCCGGTGATTTGCGTCCCTATCGTTAAAGACGACCCGGCGGCACTCAAGCAAGCCGCGCCCCTGGCCGACCTTTTCGAGGTGCGTATCGACCTTATCGGGAAAGGGTGGCGGGAGGTAGCCGGGCAATTAAAGAAGCCGTGGCTGGCCTGCAACCGTCGCACAGAGGAGGGGGGAAAATGGAAGGGGAACGAAGCGGATAGAACTAAGGAACTTGTGAGCGCTATCGGGCTGGGGGCCAGCATCATCGATATTGAACTATCGACGCCGGGGTTGGCGAAGGTAGTCAAAGAGATAAAAGGTAAGGCCGAGTGTTTAATCTCATACCATAATAATAAGGAAACTCCCCAAGAAAAGCTGCGGGAGATTGTCAGGCAGCAGCTGGATGCCGGCGCCGATATCTGTAAAGTGGTCACCACTGCCCGGACCTTCTCTGATAACATCGCTGTATTACAGCTTATTCAAGAGTTTCCGGGGACAAAAGTTGTCTCCTTCGCCATGGGGGATTTAGGGCAAATATCGAGAGTGCTCTGCCCGCTGGTGGGAGGTTACTTTACCTATGCCTCCATTGGCCAAGGTAAAGAGTCCGCCGCCGGGCAGATAACAGTGGAGGATTTGAGGAAGATATACGGGATGGTTCAGCATGACTGAATATAAAATATCCGGCCAGACCAGGATTTGCGCCATCATCGGCGACCCCGTCGCGCACAGCCTGTCGCCGGCGATGCATAACGCCGCTTATAAAAAGATGGGCCTGGACTATATTTACCTGCCTTTGCTGGTAAAATCCGAACATCTAAGACCGGCCGTCGAGGGACTGCGCGCCCTGAATTTCCGGGGGTTCAATGTCACCATGCCCCATAAGGTGTCCATTATCCCCCTGCTGGATAGCCTCGACCCCCTGGCGGAGAAAATCGGCGCCATCAATACGGTCGTGAACGAGAACGGCGAGCTGCGGGGTTACAATACCGATGGGCCCGGATTTTTACAGGCGTTGCTGGAGCACGGGGTCGAGCCGGAGGGCAAAAACACCGTCGTCCTGGGTGCCGGCGGCGCTT
>CAZXYV010000253.1:0-3262 GCA_964645025.1 uncultured Dehalococcoidaceae bacterium
GCGGCGAGTTAAAAGTTAGGTTCACTTGGCTAATGAACGACTTCTGTTTCTATTGTAAAAGGAATTATCAGTTTATAAATCAGTCTTCCAAGCATAGCCACACTTTTCGCATTTGCAATGGAGAGTATTTGATATGGTGAATACCTTTACGTCCTCACTTCCGCACTTAGGACATTTCATAGCTTCTCCCCTTTCTTCTAGACTTATCATCAATTGTGGTACATTGAACTATAAATTACAAATTACAGTATGGATAAAAAATGATTCCACTATTTGAACACTACCGACAACTGGCACACAAGCTTCCCTACGTGTCTCTGGGTGAATTCCCAACCCCGGTACAAAAACTTGATCAACTAGGCAGGCAGCTCGGCTTAGACAATCTTTTTATCAAGCGAGATGACTTGAGCGGTAAGGTCTATGGGGGAAACAAGATACGGAAGTTGGAATTCATCCTGGGCGATGCTCTCCGCACCGGGGCGAAGGAGGTTTTGACCTTTGGTTCTGCAGGGTCAAATCATGCTCTGGCTACCGCTATTTATGCAAGACAACTGGGGCTAAAGAGTATTTCGATGCTAGTGCCTCAGCCCAATGCCCATTACGTCCGCCGCAATCTCCTCATGAGTTATCATTGTGGGGCTGAACTACATCTATACTCGAATATTCGGTATATCACGCCGTTCGCTGCTCTGTCAGTCCTTTACCAGCTTCTCCGACATAGACTGAAAAAAGGGCAGTTACCTAGGGTTATCCCTATGGGTGGGTCTTCACCCCTCGGCGCGGTAGGTTACGTTAATGCTGCATTTGAACTCAAAGGGCAAATCCTGAGAGGGGAAATACCCGAGCCTGATTACATTTATATTGCCTCAGGTTCTATGGGCACAGCGGCAGGGCTGATGCTTGGACTCAGGGCAATAAACAGTAAAACTAGAGTAGTCGCCGTCAGGGTAACCAGTGAAAGCTTCGTTAACGCAAAGGGAATGGTGAATCTCATAAACAAGACTAACTCGCTACTCTCCTCGCTGGATCCATCCTTCCCCCGGCTTGAGTTTTCCGAGAACGATGTAGATATTAGGCATGGGTTTTTCGGAAAACAGTACGCCCTTTTTACCAAAGAAGCAATGGAGGCGGTGGCTTGTATGGAGAGATACGGCGGGATTAAGTTGGAGGGAACTTACACAGGGAAGGCATTTGCCGCTCTTATTGATGACGGGAAGAAATCGAGCTTAAGAGACAAGGTAATCCTGTTCTGGAATACGTACAATTCAATGGATTTTTCAGAAGCTATCGCGGCCATTAATTATCACCAGTTGCCTCGATGTTTTCATCGTTATTTTGAGGAAGAAGTTCAGCCGCTTGAGCATGAGTAATAATCCGTAGAACTATAATCTGAGATCTAACAGGCTCCGAAGAGGATTCACACAAAAGAGCGAACTGTGTAGCTATGTTGCTTTTATATACCCCGAATATGCAACAGAATTGCACTCCGTCACAAACATTCAACATGTGACATCTGAAAACATAATAAAACGCGTGTCATCACTTCCGCTTCGAGGCTGGTTATCAGCCTTCCCACTTTTCCTCTTGACTATTATCTGCATCATAGCTAGATTATCTCCTTTCCCCACAGGGAAGAGATGATGAAAAAAGTGAAAAACATTTACTTAGTCAGCCTACGCTGGCATTGGGACCAAGAGAGCGTTATGAGTTTTGCGTAATATTGACAACGATATAGACAGTATATTAAAATAGACGAGTTTCTCCGGAGCTGTTTCACCTTAAGAATCATCTATGGTGAACAGTCGGCAGACGTAAAGTCTCGACAGCATCGCTGGAAACGGCGGTGCTTCCCGGTTGGAAAAGGAGAAAAGATGAAGATCGTTTTTTGTGGGATAGCGCTCTCTATTGAAAGGGATGCGCTATTTTTATTTTCAATAATTTTCTCTATTCCTTCTTCTTTTCAACTGCTTGTTATGACACATGCGCTTTAAACAAACATTAACGAGATGCGAAAGTTTGAAATCTTAATCGAGCTAAAGAATGGAGAAATAGGATGTTACGGAAAGTAAAGCTGGACGAGGCAGTAGGACTGGTCTTAGGTCATGATATAACCAAAGTGATTCCCGGTAAATTCAAAGGGCCCGCCTTTCACCGGGGACATACTATTAGCAAGGACGATATTCCAGAGTTTTTAAGTCTCGGTAAGGAGCATGTATGGATTATGGAGTTAGAGGAGGGAGAAGTTCATGAGGAGGAAGCAGCTTTACGCATAGCCGCTGCGATAGGCGGCGCCGGCATCGAATTCAGTCCGCCCAGAGAAGGAAGAGTCAATCTGAAGGCTAAAGCATATGGCCTGCTAAAGATAAATACCCCATTGTTAAAGGAAATCAATTCCTTGAAGGAAATCTTGGTGGCTACTTTGCATAGCAATACTGTTTGTCAACCGGGAATGATAGTGGCCGGAACCAAGATCGTCCCCCTCTTTACAACCGAGGCCAAGCTGGGTGAAGTCGAAAAAATGTGCCGGGTGGGAAACAAAGTTGTGGAGGTTAAACCAATTCAAAAGAATAAGGTGGGTGTTGTTATTACCGGAAACGAAATATTCAAAGGGATAATCAAGGATAAATTTGGCGAGATTATATATAAGAAATGTGAAGCTTTAGGCTCTACGATAAATCATCAAGTGATTGTCCCTGATAATGCAGACACAATTGCACAGGCTATTCAAGAAGCAAAATCGAGAGGCAGTGAAGTAATAGTTGTCTGCGGTGGGTTATCTGTGGACCCAGATGATGTTACCGTTGAAGGAGTAAAGAAAAGCGGGGCGCGCCTGATATCGTACGGCGCACCTGTCATGCCGGGCGCCATGTTCCTTTATGCGATATTGGATGATATTCCTGTATTAGGAGCGCCGGCAGCAGTATGCTATTATTCCTCAACCATCTTTGACCTTATTTTACCCAGGGTATTATGCGGAGAGAAGTTAAACCGGGAAGGTATCATTGAGCTTGGACATGGAGGGCTATGTCTGAACTGTGAAAAGTGTTCTTTCCCTATTTGCCCTTTTGGGAAATAAATATATGAAGGAAGTAACTCCTCAAGCAACTATTGTCTCCAGAAGATATCGAAATGGTTTTCCTATCACCTCGGTGGTTATTTGTATCTCGCTAGAGGTTATAAGAGGGGACATTTCACAAGAATAACCCGAGCAGCTTGGCAGCAATGCCGCCAATCAAAATGGCTGTCGCCAGGTTCGCCCCGA
>CAZXYV010000254.1:0-3255 GCA_964645025.1 uncultured Dehalococcoidaceae bacterium
AGACGGTGGCAGTAGAGGGGCGGGGTCTGCAAAAAGCCGCCCACCCACTTGGCCTTGCTGCCGATGGCAGCGATGTCCTTGAGTATTTTATAGACGTTTCCGGAAACCATGGTATCCTTGACTCTACCTACTATTTTACCATTTTCTATTTTATAGCCAAGCAGGACGTTGCCGCTGAAATCACCGCCCAGGATGTTGCCCTGCTCCGCTCCCATGAGCTGCTCGATGACCAGCCCTTCTTTAATGTCTTTAACCATGTCGTCGAAAGAGGTATCGCCGGGAGCAATAACAAAAGCGCTCGAAGAGGGCGCCGGGAGACCGCCGCGACCGCGGCTACCGTTGCCGGTGCTCTTTTTACCGGCCAGCGCCGCCGTTTGCAGGTCATAGAGGAAGCCTTTCACCATGCCGTTGGCTACGAGGGGCGTGCGCCGGCTGGGTACTCCCTCATCGTCGCAGGGGCGGCTCGCCGGACGGTAGCCGATAGTCGGGTCGTCATAGAGGCTGAACCTTTTATCGAAGATAGGCTGGCCGACTTTATCGCCAACGGGTGAGGCCCCTTCGAGGACAGTCTTGCCGTTAAAGGCCGACATCAGCGGCATGATCAGAGCGGTGACGCCGTCGGGGGTGAAAATCACGGGCAGCTCTCGAGTGGGCGCTTTTGCTCGCTCCTTTGCAAGGTCGAGCTGTCTCAATACGGTTTCAATTATTTGTTTGGAGTCTGTGATAGCGTGGCAGGAGCTATCGCTCTCGCCGACGAAGAGCATGTCCGTGCCTTCGACCAGCGTGCCCTCGATGCCGAGGCTGAAAAAGCTCTTGCGGTACCCGGCCTGCCCGCCGCGCGAGTTAAGAATCTTTAACGAAATTGTTCCCTTGCTGGCTCCGCCTTCGCAGATAATCCCCGGCGTATGGCCAGTCACGGCGGCTATCATCGCTTCACCGAGGCCGACCATGTCTTTAATCGGGACAGAGGCTACCGCGGGGTCGTCAATATCTACCGGCGGGTATTTTACCTGGCCGGGTAGCTCGAACCGCGCCGCCGCGCCGAACGCTGCTGTCTCCACGGCATTATTAACTAGCTCCCGTCTATCGAAAGCGCCTGAGGTCGTGGCGTAGCCGATACGTCCGTCCTTGATGATGCGCAGGGCCACGCTCGTGGACTGGTTGGTCTGGAGCTGCTTGAGGCGGTTGGCTTCAAAGCGTACCTGCGTCTCCTCCGAGGCAATCTGGTAAACCTCGGCGGCCGCGGCGGCCTTTTGCGCCATCTCCAGGATACGTTCCATTATTTCCCTCCGATGAGGCAGTGCCGGATGCGGATGTGCGGACTGCCGTTGGAAACGGGGAGCGGGCTCTGGCCCCCTTTACCGCAGCCGCCGCCCTGGTTCATAGCCAGGTCGTTACCGATGGCGTCGATGTTTTTTAACGTGCTGAAGACGTTGCCCGTGAGCATGACCGGCCGCACCGCCTCGGCGATTTTACCTTGACGAATCATATAGGCCTCGCCGGCGGAGAAGGTAAACATTTCCATGCTGGTCATGCCGCCGTACCAGTTCTTGACATATATGCCTTCACTGGTATCGGCGATGATGTCATTGAAAGAGGACGTCCCCGGCTCGATGTAGGTATTGGTCATGCGCACGATGGGCGGGAAGCGGTAGGTAATCGCCCGGGCGTTGCCGGTGGGTTTTTCATTCATTTTCGCGGCGGTCTCCCGCGAATGCAGGCGGCCGACCAGCTTACCTTCCTTAATGAGGTAGGTCTTGACGGCGCGGACGCCTTCGTCATCATATTTATAGCTACCGCGCAGGCCTGGCTCGGCGGCGGAATCGACGATATTAAGTTGCGGGACGCCAAACTGTTTCCCAAGGGTCATTATCTCCCGCATGCGCTCGTTTTCGTAAATGAAGTCGGACTCGGAAAGGTGGCCGAAGGCCTCATGTACGAAGACGCCCGCCAGAACGGGGTCGAGGACGACCGTGTACTCGCCGCCCTTGACCTGCGGCGCCGTTAAAAGCTCCACGGCGTGCCGGGCCATCTCCCTGACCTGGTCGTGGATGCCCTCTATCGCGCTGAAATTCCCCCGGCTTCCCAGGCTCAACCCCACCTGCTGTACCTCCCCGTCTTTAGCCGCGATGGCCGTCAGCCGCAGGGCGACATCGGCCCTTTCCTGCGTAATGTAGCTGCCTTCCGAGCTGAGGAAAATCACCTTCTTGCAGCTGTCGGAGTAGCCGATGTTCGAGGTCTGTATCTGCGGGGTGCTCCAGATAATCTCGTTGTATTCGTCCAGGAGCTTTTTCTTTTCCGCCAGGGGAATGGTCACGGGATTTTTCTTCACACCGCTTGGTACGCTATCAATAGCTGGAGGAATGGGCGCCAGATTGTTCTTGCCGCTACCGGCGGCTTTAGCCTGCTCGGCGGCCAGGGTGACGCGGTCGGGAAGTTTATCGAAGTCGTTGAAGCTGGTGAACCCCCACCCCCCTTTTACCAGGGCGCGTACGTTGCCGCCGCTGGCGATTGCCCGGCCGATTGATTCCAGCTCCCGGCCACGGTAGATAATGTGGCTGGTCTGGCTCTCTTCAAAGCGGGCTTCCAGGTAATCCGCTTTATATTTTTTCAGTTCGTCCGCCAGGTTGCGGGCGATGGCGTCAATCTCAGGCATAATTAAAATCCCGTTAAAATGCGAGGGCTTACAATTAAGAAGTTTACCGAACGCCAGGCTGGATGTCAATTTTAGTTTAACCTTGACACGTATGAGGCTGTTAGCTTAAACTATTATAGGAATTTTCTTCTCAAAACGTGTCCCCTTCATCTCAATTAATGAGGACAGGCACGCTATCCGAATCATCCAGTCGCGCCGAGAGGAGGTAAGCCCATGACTTACAGCACTTTACTCTACGAGAAGGTCGATGGCATCGGCACCGTGACCGTCAATCGCCCCGCCTCACTGAACGCCCTGAACAGTGAGGTGTTCACCGAGCTTTACGAGCTGTTTCAAGAAATTGAACATGATGCCGGGGTCCGTGTGGTCATACTTACCGGGAGCGGCCAGAAGGCCTTCGTCGCCGGCTCGGATATCACCGAGATGGCATCGCAAAGTAGCGTGGAAATCAATAGTTTTATCGAGAAGGTACGCCGGGCGTCGGACCGGATTTATACCCTGAGCAAGCCGGTAATCGCCGCCATTAGCGGCTACGCTCTGGGCGGCGGCTGCGAACTGGCCATGTGCTGCGACCTGAGGATTGCCTCCGAGAAGGCCAG
>CAZXYV010000255.1:0-3253 GCA_964645025.1 uncultured Dehalococcoidaceae bacterium
GAATCGGAGGCGATGATATGGATGGCAAACCAGGCGGCCCTCTCCCAGCCGTATTCCGGCACGATAAAGACGGGGTCGCAGGTGAACGATACCGCCTTGCCCCCTATTTCCGCGATACCCACATCCACGCCGTGCTGGGGGCCCACCAGTACCTTATCGTTTTTAGCCCCCAGGCGGGGAAATATTAGCTCGCTGAAGATTTCCGGGGATATTTTACCGATTTCTGGCATGTCATTCATGGTCGCTTCTCCTTAACTAAATTTAATTAATAAAAAAACCAGAAGCTGTAAAGGAACGGCTTTCTGGTTTCTCATGCACTTCCCTACGCTCGCATTATCGAGTTCAGGTTCAAAGGGTCTGCCCCGATTTTATCGGGGCTCTCAGCCTTCCAGCTCCCCTAGTGGCCATATTCAATTTGGGTACATTCTATCCTATAGTTATCCCTCGTTTCAAGTTTTTTATTTGCCAGCCTGCTTTTTCTGGTAGTCCTCGATGGCGGACTTAAGCGCTTCCTCGGCCAGGACCGAGCAGTGCATCTTGATTGGGGGCAGCCCGCCCAGGGCCTCGGCCACCGCGTGGTTGGAGACCTTCAACGCTTCTTCAATACTTTTTCCTTTGACCAGCTCGGTAACCATGGAGCTGGTGGCGATGGCCGCGCCGCAGCCGAACGTCTTAAACTTGGCGTCGGTAATGATATTGTCTTTAACCTTGATGTAAAGCTCCATGATGTCGCCGCAGACCGGGTTGCCGACATGTCCGATGCCGTCGGGATTATCCATCTCGCCGACATTCCTCGGGTTCTTGAAGTGCTCCATTACTTTCTCACTGTATAAAGTCGACACGTTATTTCCTCCTATCCTTTACCTTTCATAAGCGGCGACATGGCCCTTAATTTGGCGACGATTGAAGCCAGGGCAGGAATAACCTTCTCTATCTCATCTGCGGTGGTCCACTTACCCAGCGTAAAACGCAGCGAGCCGTGCGCCTGCTCGTGACGGAGCCCCATGGCCAGCAGCACGTGGGACGCTTCGAGGCTCCCCGAGCTGCAGGCGGAGCCGGTGGAAGCGCAAATCCCTTCCATGTCGAGGTTGAGGCACATCGACTCACCTTCTATAAAATCAATGCTTAAATTAACGTTATTCGGCAGCCGCTTGACGGGATGGCCGTTCAGGCGGGCGTGGTCGATACGCTCCAGGAGACCGGAGATTAACCTGTCTCTCAAGCCGGTCAGGCGTTTGTCCTCTTGAAGGATTTCCTTGCGGGCAAGTTCGGCGGCCTTGCCGAAGCCCACGATGCCGGGGACATTTTCGGTGCCGGCCCGCCGCCTTTTTTCCTGCTCGCCGCCATGCATGAAGGAGACAAGGTTCTTTCCTTTCCGGATATACAGCGCCCCGACACCCTTGGGGCCGTACAGCTTATGGGCTGACATTGAGAGTAAATCTACCCCGAGTTCGTTCACATCTACGGGGATATGCCCGGCCGTCTGGACGGCGTCGGTGTGAAACAGGATACCGGCCTCGCGGGTAACCTTGCTGATTTCGGCCAGGGGCTCTATCGTGCCCACTTCGTTATTGGCGTGCATCACGGAGACGAGGACAGTCTGCGGCGTCAAGGCTTTCTTCACGGCGTCGGGGTCGACCAGGCCGTAGCTGTCCACCGGCAGGTAGGTCAGGCTAAAGCCCCTCTTTTCAAGAAATTTGCAGGTCTCCAGCACGGCGTGGTGCTCGATAGCGGTGGTAACGATGTGATTGCCCCGTTTTTCGTTAGCATAAGCCGCCCCTTCGATGGCGTAGTTATCTGCTTCCGTCCCGCCGCTGGTAAAGACTATCTCTTCCGGCCGGCTGCTGATAAGGCCGGCCACACTGGCCCTGGCCTCTTCTACCGCGCCTCTGGCTTCCTGCCCGTAGGAGTAAATCGTCGATGGATTGCCGAAGCTCTCCGTAAAGTACGGCCGCATCGCCTCCAGGACGTCGGGATGTACCGGCGTCGTCGCAGCATAGTCAAGGTATATTCTATCCATTATTCCACCTGTAATTACGGTCTTTTCAATCCGGGACAGGGCGGCCTTTTTCCCGGCTACCCTGCCCCGAATATTATCTCAATTTTTACCCGGCTTATTCAACTTACGCCTGGACTTCCTCGATTTTACGCTCTTCCAGGCTTTTAATGGTGATACCCGCTTCCACGCCCGGCAGGGGCGCCACGGGTTCCGTGAGCGTGAACTCCCCCTTCTGAATCCAGGCCTTTAGCGTCTGGGCAATCTCCACCGCTTTCGGGTAGCTGGAGAGCGATGAAGTAGGTACCTGCTTACCGCGCACCTCTATCCTGCCGGTCTTCAACTGAGCATAGCTCACCTCGCCGAGGACATCCGGCTTTCGTTGAGGATAGGCCTCGGAGTAGTCCACGATAGGGGCGAAGATATCGGCATCCGTGACCGTCGTGTACCGGAGGATTTCCTCAGAAAGTACGGGTATGGGCACGCCGATACCCACAGCAATGGTGGCGCCATAGCCCTGCATGCTGATGCCGCGGAGCCACTGCGACTTCATCTGCTTCAGGTCGCCGATGACGGCCAGCGTACCGGCGGGCTTGCGCGGCACGCCGTTTTCACCCCGCGGCACGCCCGGATTGTGCTGCGTACCCTGCCAGGCGACGTAGCCTGTGCCCCCGCCCAGGAATAACCTCGTCCCGATGCCGATAGTTTTATAAAGGGGGTCGTTGAGCAGCGGAGAAAGCTGGCCGGCGCTGCAGTAGTTGGCGTTGCCCAGATTGGGCTTCAGGGCGCCCATATAAGTGTAAATCGTCTTACTGGAGAGATTTACCGCCACGTTGTAGTTCTGGTAGCAGTTCCGCGGATTGAAAAGGACGGCTTCGTTCACGTCCTTGAGATTGAGCAGGGTCTCCAGTTTCTTCCTCGGATAGCAGTCTGTACCGTAGGCGGTAGCTATCAGCCTGACGTCCCTGCCGGCGACAAGCTCCTCGATGACGTGGCCGCCGCCGTATCGGAACTCGCCGGGATGCACCCGGTTCCTAGGGTCATCATCCGGTAGCGCCGCGCAGCCGATATAGATATCCACGGCGGCAAATCCGGTGTAAGCGGGCACATCGTTGAGGTAGACCCGGCCGCCGCCAAGCTTGATACGTGGCCTGGTATGCCCGATGTTGAGATAGGCGCCGGAGGAACACATCGGGCCGAAGGTGCCGGTGGTCACCACGTCCACTTCCCGGGCCGCTTTCGGGAGGCCCTTTTCTT
>CAZXYV010000256.1:0-3252 GCA_964645025.1 uncultured Dehalococcoidaceae bacterium
TAACTCATGGTGAAGCTCGTTGCAAAGCCGGTGCAGCAGACGGTATGGCGGCTTATCGAGCAGGCTGCTGTACAGCGCCGTGATGGAGATGTACCCCTGCTCGATGGCCTGGATATCCGTATTGTCCCCGGTATTGGTCAGCCTCTGGCGCACCATCTGGTACTGCTTCCGGCGGCCGTCATCGCCCTCTTCAATAGTATTGATATGGCTGGAACGGGCCAGGCGCGTGATTTTCACCCCGGCCACAGCGGACAGAGGCCTATCCGGCACATTTAAATTGAGAAACACTCTCTGGGGAGTATCTCCGGCCATCCTGCTCGCCAGCATGGCGGCAACCCGTGCGGCAGATTCCGTACCCTGCTGGCTCCCCTGCCGCGCGGAAACGGCTAAAGCGGGCAAACCGCGAAAATATCCCTGTAAAGCCGCTCCAACCGTCCCCGAGATATACACATCTTCACCCACATTCAGACTAGGATTGATGCCTGAGACGATGATATCCACTTTATCCTTGATGAGATTGCCTAAGGCCAGGATAACGCAGTCGGAGGGCGTGCCGTCAATAGCATACGCCGGGACGCCGGCCACCGGCGATTCCGCTTCTACCGCATGCAGCGGCTGGAACAGGGTTACCGCCGTGCCGATGGCGCTCCTTTCTCCATCCGGAGCGACCACAGTTACCTGCGCTATTTTTATCAGTTCCCTGACCAGCGCCCAGAGACCGTCAGACCTTACGCCGTCATCATTGGTCACGAGTATTTTCATCGGATTTCTTTCTGCTTGTAGTCTATCACAGCGGCGAAAGAAACGGCAAAGAGCTTCAGCGTTCCTTGTCCTGCGGAGAGCTATAAGTGTACAATGAATAAGTATGCTCAGGAACTGCCTGAATCAAGTCGCCTTCGGAGAAGATATTGAAAGACAAGTTAGACCATTACCATAGCGATGGCGCCGAGATAGGCAAACCCAGCAGTAGTGGTAAAGGTATATCGCCATACCTCAAGAGAACCTTTATATCCTTTGAGAACCCGGGGTACCGCTTCTACTATGCCGCGATGGCCGGCCACTGGTCTTCCATGAGTATGCTAGTGGTAGTACGCAGTCAGCTGGTATATGATATTACCCATTCCGGGGCCATACTGGGACTGGTATCTCTGGCTAACGCCATTCCCATGCTGCTTCTTTCAATTCCCGGCGGTTTCATTGCCGATAGGGTACAAAAGAAGACGGTGGTCCAGCTCGCTCAGGGGGCGTCGGCTGTCTTTTCTCTGGCAGTGACCATTACCCTCTTGATCGGTTATCTGAATCCCGCGCATCCGAACTCATGGTGGGTACTGGTGGCCTGCTCCGCGTTGCAGGGGGCTGACATGGGTATCCAGATGCCCTCCCGCCAGGCGATTATTTCGGAACTGGTCAGTGAAAAGCACCTGATGAACGCGATATCCCTGAATAACCTGGGTATGAACGCCTTTAGAATTCTGATGCCGGCGGCGGCTGGTTTTATCGTGGATGCCTTCGGTCCTTCCGTCGCTTATTCTACGATGACAGCGATGTATGTCGCCGCGGTAATATGTATGGCCTTCGTGCCGAAGACTACCGGTCCCCGGAGAGTCCAGGGGCGTAGTTCCCTGGCCGAAGTCGTGGACGCCTGGCGTTATGTCCGGAGCGAGAAGGCTATATTCATCGTCCTGGTTTTTTCGGTTTTCGCTACCGTCCTCGGTATGCCCTATGCACAGCTTCTGCCGATGTTTACATCGGGTATCTTTGATGTAGGCGCCTCCGGCATGGGTATTCTGATTACTGTTTCCGGCGTCGGAGCGATTCTAGGTTCATTCATCATCGCCTCTTTGAGCAACCGCCGCCGGGCGACGCTGATGCTCGTCTTCGCCCTGATAATGAGCGCGGCGCTGCTTGGCTTCGCCTTTTCGCGCTGGTGGTATCTCTCCCTGTTTTTAATTATGTTCGTCGGGGCGGGTAACACCGGCCAGATGGCCCTGGGCAACTCACTGGTGCAGTACTATGTGAAAGCTGACTATCGCGGCCGGGTGTTAAGCTTTTACATGATGGGATTCGGCCTGGGCAGCCTTGGCGCTTTCTTCGCGGGTATAATAGCACAGGCGACTGGCGTTCAATGGGCGGTGGGCGGCATGGCACTTATTTTGCTGGTTATCACCTTAATGATGCTAACGATGTCACCTCGACTGCGCAAGCTGGACTGAACGGTATGTTGGTCATCCTTCCCCTTCAGGGTGAGCCCTTCTGCGTGAACCCTTCAGGGTGAACCTCTGACCTCCTCCCTTAGAAAAGAAGGAGGGGTTGAGGCTCATGCATTCAATCATCTCCGCCGGAATAAAAAGTAAAATAATTACTTAACAATCTCTCTTACGCTACTTGTTTTGGTAAAACGGTTGTGCTATTATCGGGGTGAGGCGAGAGATGACCACAGAGAGAGAAAAAGCCCTGGAACTGGCGATTGGCCAGATAGAAAAGCGGTTCGGCAAAGGCTCCATCATGAAGCTGGGAGTTAACGTACTGCCGCCAATCGAAGCCATTCCTACCGGCTCGCTGGCTTTAGACCTGGCCCTGGGTATCGGGGGGATACCGCGAGGGCGTATCACGGAGATATTCGGACCTGAATCATCCGGAAAGACTACCTTGGCCCAGCATATCATCGCCGAAGCACAAAAAAGAGGAGGAACGGTTGCCTATATAGACGCCGAGCATGCCCTGGACCCGTCCTACGCCGGTAGTTGCGGTGTCAATGTTGATGAGCTCCTGATATCACAACCGGACACCGGCGAGCAAGCCCTGGAGATTACCGAGGCACTGGTCAGAAGCAGCGCCGTCGACGCCATCGTCATCGATAGCGTCGCCGCCCTGGTGCCGCGGGCGGAAATCGAGGGGGACATGGGAGACCCGCAGATGGGACTGCAAGCCCGCCTCATGTCACAGGCACTGAGAAAGCTCGCCGCCGCCATCGGTAAGTCCGGGACAGCCGTAATTTTCATCAACCAGCTACGGGAGAAGGTGGGCATCGTCTTCGGTAATCCGGAGGTGACCACCGGCGGCAGGGCGCTGAAGTTCTACAGTTCGATAAGACTGGAGCTGAGGCGCGCGGAGACCATCAAGCAGGGAAACGAAGCTATCGGCAGTCGTATCAAAGCTAAGGTAGTTAAGAACAAGGTTGCCCCTCCCTTCCGCAGCGCCGAGTTCGACATCATGTTCGACCACGGCATCAGCAAAGAGGGCAACATCCTT
>CAZXYV010000257.1:0-3249 GCA_964645025.1 uncultured Dehalococcoidaceae bacterium
GAGTAGCTGTTGCATTTCCTGGTCATCGGGGATGAGGTCATGAGATAGTTCCGGTATCCCTTGATGGATTTGGTTGATTGAGGCTCTACTCGAGGTATGGCAGATGAACAGCCTGCCGCCCTTCTTTAACACCCGGCTGATTTCTTGAAGAGCTCTGGCTTTATCCTGAAAGTGGGGGAAACTTGAATAGCACACCACCGCGTCAAAAACTTCGTCTCTAAACCGGGTATGGGAGATATCAGCGCAGATATACTCGATATTACCCTGGAAATTCTTGGCCCGGGCTTTGGCCAGCATCTTTTCCGCGGAGTCGAGGCAGACCAGCTTACCTTCAGGGCCGACTTTCTCGAGGAGAAAAGGAACCAGGACTCCGGTCCCCGTGCCGACATCCAGTACCGTATCGTCACGCCGGATATCCAGGCGATTTGCCATGTTTACGAGCTTATCAGTATCCTTCTCCGCTATCTTCTCATCCCATATATCCGCCTGGCGATTAAAATATGACCGGGTCATGGCTTTATCTCCGGGGAGGGTTGCTCACTCCAGGACCTTATTTTTCTTTTGGGTGAGAATACCGCCGCCAGCATGAAAATCAGGGAAGAAGTTATCACGATAGTCGCCCCGCTGGGGATATTGAGAAGGTAGGAGGCCATCAGACCCACCCAGCACGAGAGGACGCCGAAACCGGCCGATATCAGGAACATCCGCTTCATGCTGTAGGTCAGCTGGTAGGCAGCCGCCGCCGGATTCAGAATCAGGCTGAAAATCAAGAGACCGCCGATAGAGCGCAGCGTGACCGTAACGGTAGCCCCGGTCAGGAAGATAATGCCATACAACACTAACGTCGCCGGTATACCCACTGCCAGAGCGATATTCCGGCTGAATATGGTGGCCTGTATTTCCTTGGCGAAGACAATGACTAAACCGACCACCAGGAAAGCCACTATCGCCAGCAACGCAATATCCCCGTGGCTGACGGTGAGGATACTCCCCCAGAGCAAATCCAGGGCGGCGGACCTGGTGTTGGGAATTATCCCGATGAAAAGGAAGGCAATCCCCAGCATCAAAGAGTAGATGACACCCAGGGACGTCTCCGGGCTGAGCTGGCCGCGGTCAGCCAGCGGTCCGATGACGGCGGCGGCCCCGAGGCTGAAGATGAAGGCACCGATGAGCGGGTCAAACCCCAGCCATAAACCCAGCAGGGCGCCGGCAAAGGCCGCGTGTGACATCGCCACCCCGATAAAAGGCATGTGCAACAGCACCACGAACACACCGATGATGCCGCAGGCAATGCCCCCTAGTAAGGTGGCGGTAATGGCGTGCTGCATAAACTGGTAGCCAAAAATGGACAGGTCCACGCTAATGTCCCCTCCCCTGTATGTGAATGTGGGGGCGTCTTTCCTCCATGACGGCCGGCGGCAAATTGTAGAGGCGGCCGAGGCTTTCCGCCGAGATTAATCGGTCGGGGGTGCCGTCACCGGCGATGAGGCCGTCTTTCATCAATACCACGCGGTCGCAGGTGTGGGGCAGGGCATCCAGGTCATGGGTCACGAAGAGAGTCGTCAGCTGTCGTTCGTCGTGAATACGTTTGACCAGCTCCAGGATTTCAGTCTGCGCTTTCCAGTCCAGCGAGGCGGTCGGTTCATCCAGCAAAAAAAGATGAGGTTCCTGTGCCAGGCAACGGGCAATCGCGACACGCTGCTGTTCCCCTCCGGAGAGATGCCCGATGGGGCGCCGGGACAGATGGGTCATGCCGACCATTTCGAGCGCCCCGTCAATCAGCCGCCAATCGTGCTGGCCGGGTCGGTGGAATAAACCCAGCCGCCCGTAACGGCCGATCATCACTACGTCACGGACGGACATGGGCATGCGCGGGTCGAGCGTGGCCACCTGGGCTACATAACCCACCCGCTTGCGCAGTTCGTGACGGCCCCGGCCGTTCACTTCCCGGCCGAGGACCCGGACCCGTCCCTTTTGCAGCCTGGCCAGCCCGTTGACAACGGTAAGCAGGGTTGTTTTGCCGGCACCGTTTGGCCCGATGATTGCCACGAACTCACCTGGCGAAACGCTCAGTGAGACGCCGCGCAGGGCCACGCTATCGTGGTACGAGACTACGGCATCCTCAATCTGGATAATCGGGTCCGGCATCTAGCTCCTCAAGCTCCCCTATTTGGATTGTGTCAGGGAATTCAGGATGATATCCACGTTGTAATCGATGGCCTTTTCCCAGGTTTCCGTATTGGCAAAACCGCCCGGAAAGTTCGAGAGATTCAGGTTTTTAGCGCCAAGTTCCTGGGCTATCGCTTTGCCGGCATCCTGCCCGTCCTGGAGATTGTTGATAACCAGCCTCACCCCTTCCGTCTTGCCCTTGTCAATCAGGTCCTTAACCGTCTGCGGTGTCAGAGCCTGTGCGCTGGCGAAGGTGGCGACTACATTGAAACCAGCCCACTGTAAGAAATCGGCCTGACGCGCCGAAGCTATCACCTTCACCGTGGCAACATTGGCTTTGGCCAGTCTGGCTTTGATATCAGTCTCTTTGGCCTGAATCTTCTTCTTATACGCTGCAGCGGCCTTTTGATAGGCTAAGGCGTCCTGGCTGTCTACCTGGCTGAGAATACTCATCACCTTGTCAGTTGCCGCCATCTGTACGGATGGTATCATCCAGTTCCCATCCACGCTGGCTTTGATTACCGTGAGTTTGGGGTTATTCGCCGAGGCGACGAGCTTGTCCGCATAACCTTCCCCGGGCCAGCCGTGCAGGAGAAAGAGGCTGGCGCCGGCCAGCTTTTGAATATCGCCGGGTTTGGCATCGAAGTTGCCGGGGTGCTGGTTCGGGGGCACCAGGTTCACTACCTCCACCCGCTCACCCCCCACCTGCCGCACAATGTATTCCATCAAAGAAGTGCTGGTAACCACGTTGATTTTAGAGGTTTCTTCCTGAGTGCAGCCACCGAGCAGCGCGACGGCAACCAGGCTCAATAGCATTAAAACGGTGGCAACAAAATAGAATTTCTTCACGAACCTGTGATTCCTTTCAAAGCGGATAGAGTATTTTGCCGCCATTAATCTCATGAGGGCGATTCGCATTTAGTGGTAACTGCAACTAATTGCAATAATAATTTATTTAAGTAGGGCTTGTCAAGTCGAATTTAGCAAGTCATCTTAAATGTGCCTCTACTCTAGTTCTGAAGGCATTGACTGCATTCGCCTTGATGAATATTTCGTCCTACGCTATGATGGGGCTGGCTT